>CAZIDL010000002.1:9322-129287 GCA_964537825.1 uncultured Weeksellaceae bacterium | reverse complement strand
CCTTTCGGCGGGCTTCTTTTGGTGGCGGAGAGTGAGGGATTCGAACCCCCGGTCCACCGATAGGTGGACAACGGTTTTCAAGACCGTCGCATTAGACCGCTCTGCCAACTCTCCCTTACCTGCAAAATTAAGCCAGTATCCTGACACATAAAGCGGCTTTCCGTCGTAAATTCGAAAGTATGTTGGGACCGCCCAGACTAAAAACGAGGATCGGGCCTGGTGGTGCGAAAGGCATCCTCTTCCTTCTGTTCTTCATACCGACCACGCTCCTTTACGGCCAGAAGGACGAAGAAAAGAAGCCCGGGCCGTCCGGTAAGGAAAATGCGGGTGAGCGGGTGATCAACGCTTATTTCGGTCAGGCGGTCTTCAAGCACCCGGAGAAAGGACCTTACCTGGAGACCTACATTTCCATCGACGGAGGGTCGCTCCACTATAAGAAAGGCGAGGACGGAAAGAAACGGCCCAAGCTCCAGATCACCGTTATGGTGCAAAAGGGCGATTCGGTGGTCGATTTCGACAAAACCGTCACGAAAGGCCCTCCCTTAAAGGAGGATGGAAAAGTCCGGGACATGGTGGATGTGAAACGTTTTCTGCTAGATTCCGGTATTTATCGGGTCAGGGCCGATCTGAAGGATCTGAATGCTGATAGTGTCCGGAACTTCTCCATACGGTCCGCCGTCAAGGTGCCCGACTTCAAGGGGGATTCCCTAAGGTTCTCGGACATCCAGTTGATAGACCGTCATGAAAAGAGTTCCAAAAAGGATGCATACACGAAGTCAGGTCGTCGGCTCATCCCCTATGTGGTGAATCTCTATCCGGAACAGGTCGATAAGCTGAGCTTTTACGCTGAACTCTATAACAGCCAGGAACGTTTTCCGGACACAAGCAATTTCGTCCTTCGTTACTACCTCTACGACCGGAAGCGCGATAGGCTTCTCGAGAACTATCACGGCGTGAGCGTAAGGAAGCCGAGCAAGGTCACTCCGCTCTTAAGGTCATGGAACATCGAAGAACTAGCGGCCGGCAATTACGACCTGGTCCTCGAAGTGCGAGCGAACGGGAATCAGCTTATGACCCGCCGTTCGACCTTGATCCAAAGGGAAGGCCCCGAAGCTGCCAAAAAGGAACGCTTGGTGGGTAAACCCATCGAGAACACGTTCGTGCGCGATATGAACTCCCGGGACTCCCTTCGCATGTACCTGCGGGCCATGCGACCGATCGCGGATCGTGTGGAAGAAGGGATCATTACGGACCAAGTGGATGTGATGGACCTGGAAACGCTCAAGCGCTTTTTCTACGGGTTTTGGCACGAAAGGAACAAAGAAGAACCTGCCAAGGAATGGTACGAATACAAGCAGCTCGTAGACCTTGCGAACAGGAAATACGGGACGGTCAATAAAAAGGGATACGAAACGGAACGGGGGAGGGTGATGCTCCAATACGGTCGGCCGGATCGGACCGTCCAACGACAGAACAAGGCCCACTCCTATCCGTACGAGATCTGGCAGTACTACAAGATCGGAAAGTATACCAACAAGCGCTTCGTCTTTTACAACACGGACCTTGCAGGAGGGGAATACAAGCTATTGCACTCCGATATGCCCGGAGAGCTAAAGAATCGCCGTTGGAAAAGGGATCTTCAGGACCGGCAGAACATCATGGACAACGTGGATGAAGAGGGGACGCGTGACCATTACGGCCGGGAAGTGGACGACCAGTTCAGGAACCCATGACCCAGGCGTTCACGAGGTGCTCCACTGCTAAGCGGTACCCGTCACTACCGGCCCCGCATATAGAGCCCGCCGCTTTTGGTGCGATATAGGAGTGCTTCCGAAAAACTTCGCGGGAATGGATGTTGCTGAGATGAACCTCGATGACAGGCACCCTGATGGCTTCGACCGCATCGCCTAAAGCGATCGAGCTATGGGTATATCCGCCAGGATTGAACACGACACCGTCCTTTTCGCGATCGGCCCGATGGAGCCCATCCATCAATTCTCCTTCGTGGTTGGATTGAAAGTGTTCGATGTCCTGATCCGGGAAGGTCTTTTTCAAGGCATCGATGATCCCTTCAAGGGGTTCTTTCCCGTAATGGGCGGGATCCCTTTGCCCTAAAAGGTTTAAATTCGGTCCGTTGAGTACGAGGATCCGCATAGATCGGGCCTTCGGTCCAAAACTAAAGGATCTCCTCGAATGGAGCGTAGCGCTGCGATAGCCGGGTTCAAGGAATACCTCCGCCTCGAGAGGAACTATTCCGAGCACACCCTCGAAGCTTACCTGAGCGACCTCAAGAAATTCCTGGACCATCTGGACGGGCAAAAGCTGGAAACGCGTCCCGATCGCATCGATACCGAGGCGATCCGGACTTTTATCGGAGCGCTTCAGGATGCAGGTATCAGCATAGCCACTCAAGCCCGCACCGTGAGTTCCATAAAGGCTTTTTTTCGGTTTCTTCTCCATGAGGGAGTTATCGAACAGGATCCTTCAGCGCTTATCGAAATGCCGCGCTCTGAGCGTAAATTCCCGGACGTGCTCAGCCCGGAAGAGATCGATCGGGTCCTCAAGGGGATCGATCTGAGCCATCCGCTCGGCCATCGTAACAAGGCCATTATCGAGCTCCTGTACGGCTGCGGCCTTCGCGTTTCGGAACTCCTCTCATTGCGCATTTCGGATCTTCATTTTGATGAAGGGTACGTGCGCATCCGTGGAAAGGGCAACAAGGAACGGCTCGTCCCTATGGGAACGGCGACGGCATCAGCGGTCAGGGAATACCTTCACCACGAGCGGCAAGCTCAACGGTCAGCCCATCGGCAAGAGGATGTGCTCTTCCTGAATCAAAAGGGAAAAGGCCTTAGCCGCGTGATGATCTTCAATATCGTGCGCAACACCGCTCGCGACGCCGGCATCGGGAAAAAAGTGAGCCCCCACACCTATCGCCATTCCTTTGCTACGCACCTCGTGGAAGGAGGGGCGGACCTGATGGCCGTTCGCGAGATGCTCGGTCACGCTTCGGTCACGACCACCGAGATCTATTCCCATCTCGACCGACAATACCTTCAGGAAGAATTGGTGCACCATCATCCCCGGGGACAAAAGGGGAAGAAGGGATGAGAGCTCATCGGCCTTCCCCCCTTTTCGTGCGCCCATCTTCCTTTCTACCTGTTTAACTTCGCCAACGAATGGCGATGGACAATCCCATAACTGAGCTATTCGGGATCCGTTATCCCCTTATCCAAGCCGGTATGGTTTGGTGTGCTCCATGGGAACTAGCCGCCGCAGTCAGCAATGCGGGGGGATTGGGGATCATCGGGTCGGCTTCGATGGATCCGGATACGCTTCGCACCCATATCCGTAGGTGTCGGGAAGCCACGGATTCCCCTTTCGGGGTGAACGTTCCGCTCATTTATTCCCGCATCGATCAGCAGATGCAGACCATCCTGGAAGAAGGGGTCTCCGTCGTTTTCACCTCTGCTGGCAACCCCAGGACCTGGACCCCGAAATTGAAGGAAGAAGGGATCCGGGTGGTGCATGTAGCACCGAGCAGCAAATTCGCCAGCAAAGCAGAGGAGGCCGGTGTTGATGCTGTAGTGGTGGAAGGCTTTGAAGCGGGAGGACACAATGGAAGAGAAGAGACCAGCACTTTCAACCTTATCCCCCAAGCTCGGCAAGCAACAAAACTGCCGCTTATCGCAGCCGGAGGGATCGCTACCGGATCGCAGATGCTGGCTGCTATGATCCTGGGAGCCGACGGAGTCCAAATGGGCACCCGCTTCCTGGCTTCGGAGGAATCCTCCGCGCATCCGGATTACAAGGATCGGATCGTTCGAGCAGGGGAGGGGAGTACCAAGCTCACCCTGAAAGAATTGACGCCGGTCCGATTGTTGAAGAACGCTTTCTACGAGGAAGTGGAAAAAGCTTACGAACGTTGTGCGAGTACGGAGGAACTCCGCGAACTCCTCGGGCGGGGCCGATCGAAGCGGGGCATGTTCGAGGGGGACCTCGATGAAGGGGAACTCGAGGTCGGCCAATGCTGTGCTTCCGTCGATCGGATCATGCCTGCCAGGGAGATCGTGAAGGAGCTTATGGAGGAGTTCGAAAATGCCCGTCAAGCCTGCGTTTCCGACACAATATCCAGATCCGACCACAAATGATCGACTACGAACGATTCGAACTTGATAACGGCCTCCGCTGCCTCGTCCACGAGGACGACAGCACCCCGCTGGCCGCCGTGAACGTGATGTACGATGTCGGTTCCAAGGATGAGGACCCCGATCATACGGGTTTCGCTCACCTTTTCGAACATCTTATGTTCGGTGGTTCAAAGAACATCCCGGATTACGATAAAGAGGCCGAGCGTGTGGGTGGAGAGAACAATGCGTTCACCTCCACCGACGTCACCAACTACTTCCTCACCCTGCCAGCCCCGAACCTCGAGACTGCTTTCTGGCTCGAATCGGACCGGATGAAGGAATTAGCTTTCAACGAAAAGAGCCTTGAAGTGCAACGGGATGTGGTGGTCGAAGAGTTCCGGCAGGTCTACCTCGATCAGCCTTACGGGAAGGCCATGTTGGAACTTCGCCCGATGGTCTTCAAGGAACATCCCTATCGTTGGCCTACGATCGGGAGGAGCATCGAACATATCCAGAAAACCCGGATGGAAAATGTGAAGGCCTTTTTCGATCGTTTCTATCATCCGGCGAACGCCATCCTGGTGGTCGGCGGGAACGTGAGTGCAAAAGGAGTGAAAGGACTTGCAGAAAAATGGTTCGGCGATATTCCAAGAGGGCCGGTCAATGAGCGCTCGCTCCCTGAAGAACCACTTCAGAAGGAAAAGCGGGAAAAGACGCTCGAAGAGGACATTCCCCTGAATGCGATCTACCGGGCCTACCGTATGCCCGGACGCAGAGAGGAAGGCTTCCATGCGAGCGATCTCCTGAGCGATCTCCTTGGAAGGGGGGACAGCGCAAGGCTCTATGAAAACCTCGTCAAGCAAAAGGAGCTTTTTTCCGAGATCGATGCCTCCATAACCGGAGAGATCGAGAGCGGCCTCATACAGATCGAAGGCCGCCTCCGAGAAGGGGTCTCCTTTGAGGAAGCGGATAAAGGGATCGATGAAGAGATCGCCAAAGTGCAGGAAGGCCAGATCGATGATATGGAGTTCGAAAAACTCCGAAACAAGGTCGAAATGAGCAAGACTTTGTCGGACATGAAGGTCCTGCACAAATGCATCGAATTGGCCTTCGGGGAAGTGATGGGCGATCCTGAAATGGCCAACCGGGAATTAAAGCGCTATAGGGAGGTCAGCAAAGAAGGGGTCCGGGAAAAAGCGAATGCCCTTTTAAGGGCTGATAATTGCAACGCACTGTACTACAAAAGGGCTTCAGCATGAGTCAGGAAGAAGTGAACAAGAGCCACGAAGTGGTCGATCGGTCGGTACCACCCCCGGTCCATCCCATCGAAGAGCTCCGCTTGAAAGCTCCGACTTGCCATGAACTGAGCAACGGGATCCCGGTCTTTGAAGTGCACGGAGGGACGGAAGAGTTGGTACGTGTAGAGGTGATGCTGCAAGCCGGGATCAAGTATCAGAAGCGACCGGGGTTGGCAAGTGCGGTTAATGCCCTTATCAAAGAAGGCACACCGAAGCGGAGTTCGAGGGAACTTGCTGAAGCATTCGAGTATTACGGGGTCTCGCTCGATCAGCGCGTCGACAGGGATCATGCCTGGCTCGCTTTTTACGTCCTTTCCGAGCATCTGAACGCTGTGCTCGCACTCCTTCGAGAGATATGGGAAGAAGCTGAATTTCCACAAGAGGAGCTGTCCCATTATGTGGAACAGGAAAAGGACGAGCTTTTGGAGGACCAGGAAAAATCCTCATTCCTGGCCAAGCAACGCTTGATGCCGGTCCTTTTCGGGGAGGATCATCCCTATGGCCAGGTGATCGCGGATCCTTCTTTGTTGGATGAGCTTCGCAGGGAGGAGATCCGGGATTTTTACCAAAAGCACTATGCACGGGGGGCTGGAGTGAGCATCATCATTTCCGGCAATACGCGCCCGGGCATGATCGAAAACCTCGACCGTTATCTGGGCGGGTTCCCCGAGACCATTAACGAGCACGGTCCGCTCAAAACCCCTCCTCCGAACCCATCCGCCGATAAAGAACATTGGGTTAAGAAGGACGGCGCCCTTCAGGCATCCCTTCGGATCGGGAAACCTCTTTTCGGCAGAGACCATCCCGATTATCCGGGTATGGTGGTCCTGAGCACATTGCTCGGGGGCTTTTTCGGTTCTCGCTTGATGATGAACCTTCGCGAGGACAAGGGATATACTTACGGGGTCGGATGTGGGACCATGCCCCTCCAGGATTCAGGCTTCTTCGTGATCGCTACCGAAGTGGGAGCTCAGGTCAGGGAAGCAGCGGTCGAGGAAATTCGCAGGGAGATCCGTGAACTGGCGGAAAAACCCATCGAAACGGAGGAGCTTGAGCACGTTCGACGTTATATGGAGGGTATGTTCTTGAGGAGTGCGGATGGTCCGTTCGGGAAGGCTGACCTTTTCAAGAACGTTTACCGTTCGGGAATGGACCTTTCTTTCTACGATCGCCTCATGGAGACCGTTCATTCGATCACCCCTGAAGAGCTTCGAGGATTGGCCAGGAAGCACTTGAATGAGGAGGATCTGTACGTGGTGATCGCTGGCGATCCGGATGCGAGCTAGGGCGGGGAACAACTTTTTTCCGTCCGCCTCGTCATGAGACCAAAAGGAGTTTCGGTCCGATCATAATGATCCGGCTATCCATACGTTCATGGGGAACACGCGCCACTTTTCTGCTATGGCCTCTCTGAGGGGCTTTTTCGTCCTCATATCATTGCTCGTCGGACTTCTTCACCCGCATTCCCTCGAGGCTGGCCATCTTTATGGAGGTGCTATTACATGGGATTGCCTTGGAAGCGGGGATTACGTATTCTCCCTGACCCTCTACAGGGATTGCGATGCTGGAGCTGCCCCTGGTTCAGCACAGTTGGACGTAAAAGGTCACCCATCCTGGTCTGCGATATCACTGGTCCAGGACACCGCTTACGATATTTCCCCCGACTGTAAGACGGTTGGAGGTGGACCCGCTCCGATCCAATGTAGTTCCGGGGGCGATGGGGCGATCCAGTTAGTGGTCCTTTCTTCTTCACCGGTCACGCTCGGAGGCACCCCTCCACCCAGTGGATGGACCTTTTCGTTCAGTGGAAGTTCCAGAAGCCCGGGTCCGACCAACCTGGTGAGCCCGGGTGGAAAAGGAATGAGCTTGCGGAGCACGATGTATCCGATGCCAGGGGGGACTTCTCCTTGCTCCGATCATTCCCCGGTCTTTGAAGAGCCCCCTCTAACGATCCGATGTGCCGATAACCTGGTGCATTGGAGTGCCGGGGCCGTCGATCCGGATAGCGATTCCCTGTCCTATGAATGGGCAAAGCCTTTAGGCGGGATGACTGGACCGACCTTCGATCCGCCGAACGATCCGGTACCGATGACCTTCGATGGGTCCTATTCCTATGATACGCCTTTTCCAGGGATCCAAGCAGGAGCAGGGAGTGGGGCTGACCGGCTCGACCCCCGTACCGGGGACCTTACATTGATGAACCCATCGCAGGGAGAGTTCGCCCATGTTGTGAAGGTGACCGCATGGCGTGATGGTCAACGTATCGCTGAAGTGTACCGAGAGATGGGGCTCGTGCTGACCTCTTGTCCGGGAGGGACTACCACTCCCAAGATCCTTCCACCTTTTGGGGGGAGCTTCAAGGACACTTTTAAGACCGGACAGACGCTCTCCTTTCCTATCAAAGCTGCTGATAATGGGCAGCTGCAGGACGGGAGCGATCAAAGCATCTCGTTGAGCGTTACAGGGGAAGCTTTTGGTAAGAATTACAGCAATGCAGGCACTGGCTGTCCGAACCCTCCGTGTGCAACCCTTTCTCCTGTTCCTCCGGCTGCTTCGAACGATACGGCTGAGAGCACATTCGAATGGGACTTGGTCTGTGATCACCTTTCTTCAGTAGGATCAGGAGGAGCGGGGCGCTACAAGCGTTATGAATTCCTGGTGACGGCCTCCGATGACCGTTGTTCGGTCCCTGGACAGACGCAGCGTACGGTCACCGTCGTCGTGGAGAACGAGGATCCTGTTCCCGCCCCCGAATTGAATTGTGTAGACATTCAAGGAGGGGATGTTCATTTGAGCTGGACGCCCCCTTCGGGATCCCATCCCACTTTTGATAGTTACATGATCTATCGGGCATCGGCCCCTGATGGTCCCTACAGTAAGCTGGACAGCGTGTTCAGCAAAGGGACCAACGATTACATTGACGCTGGAGCGGCTAGCGGCTCCGATCGCTACTATTTCATCCGGACCCGGTCCGGTTGCCTCGGGAAATTGATGAGCGCTCCTTCGGATACGCTTCAGCGGCTCGATCTGACGGTGAGCGATCCGAACAACGGTAAGGCTATCCTTTCCTGGAATGAGCTTTCCACATCAGCGCAACCCCCACATGCTTCTACGGGTTATTACCGGATCTTCAAAGAACATCCGATCGGGACCTGGACGTTGATCGATTCCGTGCCTTACGGTACCACCGAATATGCAGATACCATCATGGTCTGCAACGACAGCCTCTCCTATCAGATCGCGATCGCTGATCATAAGCGTAACTGCGTTTCCAGGTCCAACGTCGATGGAGGCACCTTCAGCGATGTCCTGGCCCCATCGGTCCCCGCCATCAAAAAGGTCAGCGTGGACACGAACATCGGAAAGGCCACCATCGATTGGGGTGCGGTTCCCGAATCGGACGCGCAGGGATATCTGATCCTTCAGGTGATCGGGGGTAACGAATACGTGATCGACACGGTCTGGGGGCGTAAGAACACCTTTTATAGCTATTCAGGGTCCAACGCTCCGATCAATAGCGAACATTTTGCAGTGGCCTCTTTCGACAGTTGTTATTCCGGCACGCCGCCCCGTCCCAATACCAGTACCAGGGGCGATGTGCACAATACGATGAACCTCAAAGGAACGAAGAGACCCTGTGATAAGACGATCGAACTTTCCTGGAACAACTATCAGAATTGGGAGAGCGGTGTTGATGAATACCGCGTCTACTACATCGGACCAGGGTCATCACCGGTTTATGTGGGACGCACCGAGGAAGGGGACACGACCATGACCCACCGGAACGTTCCTCTGAACGAACGGGTCTGTTATGTGATCCAAGCCGTTTCGGGGAATGGTCGAACTTCCCTTTCGGACAAGGAATGTTTCAGGATCGACTTTCCCGAGCGACCCGATCACCATTATTTGTCATCCGCTTCTGTATTACCCGGTAACTCAGGGGTGGAGGTCCGTTCGCAAGTGGATCCTGCCGCAGAGGACCTTTTCTTCCGGCTCGAGCGCTTAAAGGGAGACACGGCCTTCAAGGAAGTGAAGACCGTTCCCTGGAACGGAAGTGCATCGGTCACAATGCAGGATCTTGATGTAAAACCTGCGGAACAGTCTTATAGCTATCGCATCGTGACCCTTGATAGCTGCCGGAACGAGGTGTTGGTGAGCAATACGGGGCATACGGTCCACCTTCGGGCAAAAGCCACCCGCGAACCTCCGGTCAATGTCCTCCAATGGACCCCTTACGGGGAATGGGATGGCCAAGTGGCTGCCTATGAGATCCATCGGATCGACCGGAAGAAGGGGATCGACCGTATGCTCGAGGTGGTGTCCCCTAGGCGGCGGAGCTTTGAGCATAAGGTGGATGAACGGGTTCAGGAAGAGAACGGACGCTATTGTTATTATGTGGTCGCCAAAGAAAGCGGCAACAGTTTCGGGGGGAACGATCATGCTCGGTCGAACGAGGCTTGCGCGTTCCAGGAACCCTATATTCATATTCCGAACGCTTATATCGTTGGGGGAACGAGTGAAAGCTTCAAACCAGTTTCAGGACACGTTCGGAAGGAAGGGTATCGGATGAGGATCTACGACCGATGGGGCCATAAGCTCTTTGAAAGTCGAGCTCCGGAAGAAGGATGGAAAGGAAGGGGTCGTGATGGGGACATCGTCCCCGAAGGAGCATACGTTTATCACATCGAATTCCTGACTTCTTACGGGCGACGGATCGAAAGAAAAGGAGGGGTGACCCTTCTCCATCGGTAAAAAACAACGGCTTCTCCCTTTGGAGCATCATCTTCGAAGAGCGAGATCTCTTAATTTTGATCCCTATTCCAAGCCCCCTATGGCAGAAGACGGTAAATTCGAAAGGGTGGGTCTTACCTACGACGATGTACTCCTGACCCCTGGTTATTCCGAGGTGATACCCAGAGAAGCGGACACTTCGACCCGGTTCACCCGGCGGATCCCTATCAATACGCCCATCGTATCCGCGTCCATGGATACGGTAACGGAATCCCGACTAGCGATCGCTATCGCCCAGGAGGGAGGGATCGGGGTGATCCATAAGAACATGGGCATCGATGAACAGGCGAAAGAAGTGCGGAAGGTCAAGCGGTCGGAGAGCGGGATGATCTTGGATCCGATCACGTTGAACGATTCTTCAAAGGTCGGTGATGCCTTGCGTTTGATGGCGGATAACAGCATCGGAGGGATCCCTGTGGTGGACGAAAAGGAACATCTTATCGGTATCGTGACGAACCGGGACCTCCGATTTGAAAAGGACAAAGAGCGTCCCGTGCAGGAAGTGATGACGCGGGAAGGCCTCGTTAGCACGGATGAGGAGACGGACCTTGAAAAGGCCGAGACCATCCTTCAGAAGCATCGGATCGAAAAGCTTCCGGTAGTGGATCAGGATAAGAAGCTCGTAGGTCTGATCACTTATCGGGACATTATCAAGATCAAGGAGCATCCGGACTCCTGCAAGGATGAATACGGTCGGCTTCGAGTTGCTGCAGCCGTGGGAGTGACCCAGGATACCGAAGACCGGTCAAGGGCGCTTTTCGATGCCGGCGTCGATGCGATCGTGATCGATACGGCGCACGGTCATACCCACGGGGTCCTGGAAACGGTGCGAACATTGCGCAAAGCTTTCCCCGATCTCGACCTCGTGGCCGGGAACATCGGAACAGCTGAAGCTGCTGCTCACATGGTGGAATGCGGGGTGGATGCTGTGAAGGTGGGGATCGGTCCTGGATCCATTTGCACGACCCGCGTTATCGCAGGGGTGGGTGTCCCACAGCTCACGGCGGTCAACGATGTCGCTCAAGCGCTTGAGGGGACCGATGTACCGCTAATTGCGGATGGAGGGATCCGCTATACGGGGGATCTTGTAAAAGCGTTGGCAGCTGGTGCGGATTCGGTCATGATCGGCTCCCTCTTTGCGGGTGTGGAAGAATCCCCCGGGGAAACGATCATCTATGAGGGAAGGAAGTACAAGGCCTATCGCGGTATGGGATCCATCGAAGCCATGGAGGAAGGTTCCAAGGATCGCTACTTCCAGGATGCTGAGGATGATATTCAGAAGCTCGTTCCAGAGGGTATCTCAGGACGAGTTCCTTACAAAGGCCGATTGAGCGAGATCGTTTATCAGATGGTGGGAGGCCTTCGTGCCGGAATGGGATACTGTGGTGCGCCGGATCTGCAGGAGCTTAAAAAAGCCCGCTTCCTGCGGATCACCAATGCAGGGATTCGGGAAGGCCATCCCCACGATGTCACCATATCGCGTGAAGCACCGAATTATAGCGTCGTATGAAGCGTAGCAGCCCTTTTTTCCGATATTTTCAACTATTCCTTCTTTTCCTTCTCTGGGGCCCAATCGCAGCACAGGAGAACGGAGAGGCCACGGTTCTCCGCATCGGGGATGACCGAATATCCAAGAACGAGTTCAAGACCGTTTATTTCAAGAACAACAATGACAGTGCTGTTACGGAAAATGCCCTCAAGGATTATATGCAGCTCTTCATCGATTTCAAGCTCAAGGTGAAGGAAGCTGAGCGTATGGGACTGGATACAACGAAAAAGTTCAAAAAGGAGTTCGAACGCTATAAAAAACAGCTTGCCAAGCCTTACCTCATCGATAGTGCAACGAAAGAAAAGTTGCTCAAGGAGGCCTATGAACGGAAAAAGACCCAGGTGCACGCCTCGCACATCCTGGTCCAGCTCGAAAAGAACCCTTTACCTCAAGATACGGCGGAGGCGTATGAGAAGATCATGAAGATCAAGGAGCGCATCCAGAAAAGCGATAGCAGTTTGCTTGAGATCGGGAAAAAGCTCATGAAGAAAAGGTCGGACGTAAGAGCCTCCGACCTCGGTTATTTTGATGCATTCCGGATGGTCTATCCGTTCGAGACCACTGCGTACAAAACCAAAGAAGGGAAGATCGGTGGTCCGGTTCGGACTCAGTACGGGTATCATCTGATCAAAGTCCACGATAAACGGCCTTCGCAAGGGCGGATACGGGTTGCTCACATCATGAAGCATGCGCCCCGAAAGGCTTCTCCATCCCAAAAGCGTAGAGCGGCCAAGAAGATCAAAGAATTGCACTCCAAACTTGAGAACGGAGTGGACTTCTCCAGGCTAGCCAAAAAACATTCCGATGATAAAAAGACAGCCCGTCGGGGAGGGCGTCTTCCTTGGTTCAGTTATGGAGAAATGTTGCCTACCTTTTCCAAAGCCGCGTTCGACCTCGATAGCAATGGAGCCATCTCCGAGCCGGTCCAAACCCGCTACGGGTGGCACATCATCAAGCGTTTGGACCTTAAACCTTTGAAGAGCTACGAAGAGATGCGTCCCGAGCTCGAAAAGGAATTGAAGAAGAGCGATCGTTTCGATAGGGTGAAGGATGCTGTCGTGGAGCAATTGCGGAAAGAAAAGGACCTCAAGGTCAAGAAGGGACGCTTGAAGCGATTCGTAGCTTCCTTGCCGGATACTGGCTTTGTTCCCGAGAAATGGGAAAATGAACACCATAAATTGGCTGATAAGCCTCTCTATACTTTTGCCGATACAGCCTTGCCCGTAAAAGCTCTTGCCCGGGCGATCGGTCCTAAAGGATCGCTTCCTCAAAAGGATGCTGGCAAGCGCGTTATCGCTAAAGATGCCCTGGAAAGATCGATCGAAAAGGCGTTGCTCGACTACCAGAAAAAGAACCTTGCTGAAGAACATCCACGTTATCGGGCCCTCCTACAGGAATACCGGGATGGGATCCTCCTTTTCGAATTGATGGAACGGAAGGTCTGGCAAAAAGCCCTAGAGGATACGAACGGCCTCCGGGCGTTCTACGAAGAACACCGATCGGATTATCAATGGGGGGAACGTTTGGATGTGACCTTCTATAAATGCAATTCCCAAAAAGCTGCCCAAAAGGTGAAAGGATCGCTGGAGGCTGGAAAGGACCGCCAAGCGGTCCTGAAGGAGATCCGGAATGCAAAAGACCTGAACTGCAAAGTTGATTCCGGAAGTTTTGAACATAAGGAGCGGGCCTTCCTCGAGAAGATCCCCTGGGAAAAAGGGATACGGAAGACCAAAGGCCCAAAGGGGGAGCCTGTTGTGGTGAACGTTCATGGAGTGATCCCACCCAGCCCGAAAAAGCTTGAAGAAGCCAGAGGGTTGGTGAGCTCCGATTACCAGGATCATTTGGAAGAACGCTGGGTGCAGCAGCTTCGGAAGAAGTACGATATCGAGGTCAACGAGGAAGTGCTCAAGTCCATCGCTCAAGCGGAAGGGGACGGCCAATGAACGCAGGTTCCCCATGGAACGATGTGATCGTATTCCTCTCCCTCATTCCTTTCATTTTATTGATAAGTTCTTGCAAAGGGGAAGAGCAAAAAAGCGAAGGGAGAACGGTGGCTGAAGCGTATGGGGAGCGCCTTACAGAAGAAGAACTCAAAGATAAGGTCCCAGCTTCTTTGCCCTCCGAAGATTCCCAGTCCATCGCCAGGAGCCTCATTAGGGATTGGGTTCGGGAACGGGTTCTCTTGCGGAAGGCAAGAGAACGGTTGTCGGGAAAGGGGACCGAGATCTCTGAACGGGTTGAAGCTTACAAACGTTCCCTTATGATCCACCATATGGAGAAGCAGATCATAAAAGATGATTTGGATACTACGGTGACGCGAAAGGAGGTTGCCTCCTATTACGCGGACCATCGAAAGGATCTGATCCTCTCCGAGCCGGCCTTGAGATACGTTCATGTACAACTCTCCCGCGATTCCGCCCAATACCTTGCTCGCTTTATGAGAGCCATGCGAAAGGACAGTAGTGAAAGACTGGGTGCCATGCGTCCGCTTTGTGAGGCCCATGCGGTCGATTGTTCCATCAAAGGGGATCGTTGGGTCCGTATGGGGGCTTTTCTAACCCGCCTGCCACTGGATATCGAGAACGAGAAGCGATTCCTTGAAAAGAGAAAGCTTCAGCGTTATGAAAAGGAAGGCAATATTTTCCTTCTTCGCATATTGGAGCATCGCGCAAAGGATAGCGTTGCGCCTCTGAGCATGGTGGAGGACCGCGTGCGGAGCATGATCCTTAATGAGCGAAGGGAGAGGATCTTGGAACGCGTTCATCAAAATGCCCTTATCGATGCCCGCAAAAAGAATGAGGTCCGTATCCATGAAAATTAGTGCTTTGAAAGCGAAAGGAGCTTTTCTCATCCTGTTCATCCTCCCCTTTGGGACTTTTTCGCAGGTCACAGAAGGGGAGACGATCGATCAGGTTGTGGCCGTGGTTGGGAACGAGATCATTCTCAAGTCCGACATCGAAAAGCAAAAGCGACAGGAACAGCAGATGCGGAACCCACAGACCCATCTTAAAGAGAAGTCCGATTGTGGCATCATGGAGCGTTTGATGTTCCGCAACCTCATCCTTCATCGGGCGAAGGTGGACAGCGTTACGGTCAAGGATTCCAGGGTGGATTCCGAAATGGATCGGCGCATTCGCTATTTTGTCCGTCAGATCGGCTCAAGGGATAAGCTAGAGGAGTTCTACGGCATGAGCATCCAGCGCATCAAAGAAGAGTTCCGTCCAGGCATCGAGGAACAATTGCGCGTTCAGAAGATGCGGCGCCAGATCACGAGCGACCTGAGCGTCACTCCCTCGCAAGTAAAAGCTTATTACAAACAACTTCACGAGGACAGCATCCCGTTGATCGATGCGAGCGTTCGTATCGCCCACATCGTCAAAGAGCCAAAGCTTGGGGATCGGGCCATCAGGAAGACCCGTGAACGCCTCGAACGCTTCAAGGAACAGATCGAGAGCGGAAAGAAGAGCTTTTCCGTCCTTGCTACGCTCTATTCGGATGACCCGGCTTCAGCTGAAAAAGGAGGTGAACTCGGTTTCGTCAAAAGGGGAGAGATGGTGCAGAAGTTCGAGGCGGCCATCTTCAGCCTCGAAGAAGGAGAACTTTCCGATATCATCCGGACCGAACACGGATTCCACCTTGCGCAGGTCCAGGAAAAAAGAGGGCAAAAGGTAAAGGCTCGGCATATCCTCCTCAAGCCTAAGGTCAGTAGCGAAGAAGTGGATCGGGTGAAACGGAAGTTGGATTCGATCGCGAAACTGATCCGAACGGTCGATACGCTCAGTTTCGAGGATGCTGCCCGACGCTTTTCTGATGACGATAAGACCCGTAAGAGCGGAGGGCTTATCGTGAACAGAAAGTCAGGCTCAAGCACCTTTGAGATGGACGAGCTCGACCCCAAGGTCACCTTTGCCATCGAGAACATGAAAGTGGGACAGATCTCAGAGCCCGTTCCCCAAAAGACCAAGGAAGGCAAAGTTTATCGCATCATCAAGCTCCTCGAACGGACCGAACCTCACAAAGCCACCCTGGAAACCGATTACCGTACGATCAAGAAAGAAGCGAAGCAGAAAAAGGAAGAAAGGAAGATCCGGGAATGGGTGAATGACCGGATCGATGAAACCTATATTCGGGTGAACGGATCCTATCATTCCTGTGACTTTCAGCATCCCTGGCTTCAGGAGAACGAACAGTAAGGTCCTTTAAAGCTCCCGCAGTCCCATGGCTCAGCAAGAAGAACAAACAAGCGATAACAAGGATGTCCAGGCCATCGATGCTTTTGTCGAAAAACACCAAAAGCTGCGGAAAGAACTTGGAAAGGTCATCATCGGACAAGAGGAGGTGATCGAAAGCCTCCTGATATCGATCTTCTCCAGAGGCCATTGCCTCCTCGTTGGGGTGCCCGGGCTTGCTAAGACCCTTTTGGTTAACAGCATCGCCCAGACGCTCGGGCTCAAGTTCGACCGTATTCAGTTCACCCCGGACCTCATGCCCTCCGACATTATCGGTGCGGAGATCCTCGACCAGAACCGGGAGTTCAAATTCATCAAAGGGCCGCTCTTCGCCAACATCATTCTGGCCGACGAGATCAACCGAACACCCCCCAAGACCCAATCCGCCCTTTTGGAGGCCATGCAGGAGTTGGCGGTCACCACTGCGGGTCGGACTTTCCAACTGGAAAGACCTTTTTTCGTTCTGGCCACCCAGAACCCCATCGAGCAGGAAGGCACCTACCCCCTCCCTGAGGCCCAGCTCGACCGTTTCATGTTCAACATCCGAATGGATTATCCTTCTTACGAGGAAGAGCTATCGGTGGTCAAGAGCACGACCGTCGACAAGGATGTGGAGCTACAGCCCGTGATAACGGCTGATGAGATCCTTCAATACCAGGAGCTGATCCGACGCCTTCCGATCTCGGATCATGTCCTCGAATATTGCGTAGGGATCGCAGCATCCACGCGACCCAATACGGAACGGGCCCCCGAGATCGTGGATCAGTACCTTTCCTGGGGAGCTGGCCCTCGTGCCTCCCAATTCCTGGTGATCGGAGCGAAGTGCCATGCCGCCCTGCGTGGAAAATATTCCCCGGATGAAGAGGACGTACAGGCGGTGGCCATTCCGATCCTACGCCATCGGGTTGTCCGTAATTACAAAGCAGCGGCCGATGGGTATGAAGTGGAGGACATTTTGAAAGAGCTCCTCTGAACGGACGCGCGACGCTCACACCTTCTCGTTGATCCAATGAAGACCGTCCTGGTACCGGAAGGATCCCTGTGTTAA
The DNA here is from genome assembly GCA_964537825.1 of uncultured Weeksellaceae bacterium. Taxonomy (GTDB): domain Bacteria; phylum Bacteroidota; class Bacteroidia; order Flavobacteriales_D; family CAYVSK01; genus CAZIDL01. The sequence goes on along the minus strand of CAZIDL010000002.1, from coordinate 112,242 downwards.
AGGCCTTCTCCGCATCCTTGGGGACTAAGGCCGATCGGAAGCGGTAAGGGTCCAAGCGTCTTCAGGGGGATCAGTTCTGGAGGCCGGGGTCCGCTTCTTTCAGCTTCTCGAAAGTCGGGCCTTGCGTATAGAGGAGCAGCCCTTCGCAACGGTATCCCATGGAGGTCAGCGCTTGCTTATAGCGCTCCAGTTGCTTATGGTGGGAGCGGTCCGGTTCCCCCGTTTTGATCTCCAGGACACGTGCTTCGTCGCCTTCGAGCAAGACCCTGTCGGGCCTTATGAAATGCCCATCGGCCGTAAGGATATCCCGTTCGTTAAGGATCTTTTGATGGGGCAAGGGGTCGAAGAAAGGAGCTGCTTCTTCGAGCTCCATGATCCTCTTGAGCATTCCGTTCAATTCTTCTTGTCCCTTTTTCGAGAGTTGCCCTTCGTTCACCATCTCATCCAGGATCCGGGAAAGTTGGTCCTTCTTCGCAATGCGTGCAAGTGCTTCGTGGGCGAGCTCTCCAAAAGCCCTTGCGCCCTCGGGATCCTTGAGGTCCCATTCCTCCGGAGCTTGAAACCGGATCCTAACGTGCTGGTCCCAAGCTTCGTGGTGGACAATTTTCAGAGCCCCTTCGCTCCTCTCCGTGGTCTCGGATGGCTTTTCTTCGGGGAGCTGTCCGAATTCCAGAGCTTCCTCAAAGTTTCCGTACAGGGACTGGAGCGTAAGGATCAGTGCTTTGTCCATACGGTCCTGCGGGGAGCTATCATCCGGGGGTTCGCTCATGAGGATGTAGAGGGCTTCCCGTGCACGGGTCATGGCCACATAGAGGAGGTTCAATGAATCGAGCCTTGAACGATAGCGTTCCCTGGCCTCTTCGAGCGCATAAGGTTCCGGTGCCTTCTGAAGCCGTTTTCCCGTGGGTACCAAAGCAACCGGAAGCTCCGGGATATAACCGTTCGGATCGATCCAAAGGCGGTCCTTGCTCATTTTGATACGATCCTCGGGTTCGGGGAGGATCAGGTAGGGGAATTCGAGTCCCTTGGAAGCGTGGATGGTCATCACGCGCACCGCTTCCAGGTCTTCGGGGACCTTGATGGAGGGTTTGTTACGCATCCCGTCCCATTCCTCCAGGAAGCCCTGCAGGTCATTTCCGAATTTATCGGAACGGTCGAAGAGATGGTCGAGGAAGAATTGCAGGTAAGGGCTCGGCGGATCGTCCAACCCAAAGGAACGCACGATGGCCTCTCCGGATCGGTAGAGAGAAAGGCGTCGAGCTGCTTTAAGATCGAAGGGTGTTCCGTAGGCTTCGAAGAAAGCTTCCAGATCGATCGCTCCCTCTTTCCCGTTCTCATCCGTGGACCAATAGGGGAGGAGCCGGGGATGGAGTTCGTTCTCTAGCCCTTTTCGTTCCAGGAAGGACCTGACGCATTCCAATTTGGATATTTCGTCGAAAGGATCCTCGACCGTACGCATGAGCTTGATGATGAAAGCGACCTCCCGGCTTTGGTCGAGGTGAAGGCTTTCCCCGGAGAGGACATCGATCCCTTCTTCCATGAGGGCAGCAGCTATAGCGGCACCCTTTGCATTGGTCCGCGTTAGGATCGCGATCTCGGATGGGGCGGCCCGTTGGAGGGTTTCGCGAACGATACTGATGCATCGTTCGATGATCCGGTCCCCGTCCGTCTGCTTTTCCGCTTCAGTCTGAGAAGCTGTTCGTTCGAAACGAACGTAACCGCCTCCTTCTTCCCGCCCCACTTTTTGGCCCTGCCCATCGAAAAGCTCCTTCAGGTGAGGCATTCCTACTTGCTCGCAGCCTTCCATCAGGAGGCGGTTGAGTTCAGGAAAGAGCTCGTTGTTGGTTTTTACGAGAACGGGTGCCGAACGGAAGTTGTGCTCCAGTTGCTCCTCCTGATAACTACTGCGGAAGAGCTGCTCCTTTTCCTGGATGAGTTCGCTTTCTTCCCCGCTCTTATGGATCTGGGGAAGCTTGAGGAACTGTTCCACATCCCCGTTCCGCCACCGATAGATGGCCTGTTTCCCATCCCCGACGAGCATGACCGTGTTCCCTTCAGCGAGGGAATTCTCGACGAGGGGAAGGAGGTTCTGCCACTGGAGGATCGAGGTATCCTGGAATTCGTCGAACAGGATGTCGTCGTAGCGGTCCCCGATCCGCTCGTAGATGAAAGGAGCAGGTTCCTGGAGGATCACTTTGGCGATGATCCGGTCCAGCTCCGAAATGAGGAGGATGCCCTCCTCTTCTTCGATCCGTTCCAGTCCTTCTTCGATGCCGCTGAGGAGCGAAAGGCGGTAGAGTTCACCTTGAACGAGGCAACGGAAAAGGTGAAGGGAGCCTTCTCTGTGGACCGCTTCCTGTGCCTCCTGGATGAGGGCCTTCAATTCTCCGGATATAGCATGAATGCGCTCCGCTTCATCCTTTGGGCACTTACCGGACACCCATTTTTCCTTTTCGATAGCGTTCAACAACCGGTCGGAGGGAGCGAGGTCGACGGGGTCGAGGCGCTTCAGTTTCCGGAAAAAAGAAGGGACCCCGCCTTGTTCGCCGTAGTGGAAATGCTTCGGGTGGATCCCTTGCTCTTCGATCATAGAAAGTCCGCGCTCGGCGATCGATCGGAGGCGGGATTCGAAGTTCTTGCGCTTTTCTCCGAGCGTTCGCCGGACTTCGAGGATCCGGTCGGGATCCATTTCCTTGAGCGTTCTCCAGTGTTCGTAGCTTTCTTCGTCCAAAAGGGTCCAGGATGCATCGAGGAGATCCCGCTCGATGTGCCAGCTTTTGTCATCGCTCGCTTTGGCGATCGCAAAGCCTGTTAAAGCGGTCGTAAGAGATCGGTTTTGATCACCAGCCTTGGCGATCAGGAGGTCCACTGCTCGCTGCAGGACCTCCTCCTCATCGGTCACTAGTTCAAAATCCACTGGAAGGCTCAACTCCCGGGCGAATTGCTGAACGATCCGGTGAACGAAGCGATCGATCGTTGATATGGAAAGCCGGGAATAGTGATGAAGAAGATGAGTGAGGCTTTTAGAAGCACGCTCCCGCACGGTTGCGGCATCGAGGCCAAGCCTTCTGATGACCGCGGCCGTGGGAGGTGATGGAGCCTCCTTCCCCTCTGCGAGCCTACTTAGCTCCTCAAGGACCCGTTCTTTCATTTCCTTGGCCGCCTTGTTGGTGAACGTGATGGCCAGGATCCGTCCATAGCGGGTCTCATCCGGACTAGCAAGGACCTGTTCCAGGAAGGTTGAAACGAGGATGCTCGTCTTTCCCGAACCTGCAGAGGAACGGTAGACGAGCAAGCGCCCTCCTTCTTTTTCCCCCTTCTTGTTCATGAAAGCCAGCCCCCTTTAGAGCTCCTCCTGAAGTTTGCGGAGCTGCTGATCGATCGCTTCGATGATGGGACGTTTTTCATCCTCACCCTGTGCGTAGTAGGTTTTGATCCAAAGTTGGCCCTCCATTACGCGGTTCTCCTCAAAAGGCCCTTCCATCTCTTCGATCGCGGTCAAAGCTTCGAAGGCTTCCTGATAGGATCCTTCCACAGCGATCTCCGTGAATTTATCGATCTTTTCACTCCCATCGAGTCGGGAGTTCCAAAAGACCGCCAGGAGGTCGCTTCGGTCCTTAATGTCCGGATGATCGAGGGCTTCGATGAGGTGCTCCGTAGCGTTGCTGTCCTTGAGGTCGTTGAAGATCCGGAGGATGTTGTTGCGGATCTCTTCGTTTTCCGTTACGGCCCATACTTCGATCAGATCGGGAACGATACGGGCATCGCCTTCTTCCCGGGCCTCTTCGATGGCCTTCAGGACTTCCTTCTCTTCGGTCGAGGCCAGTCCATTCCGGATCTTCTTGATCCGTTGGAGCTGTTTTTTCTCTGCCTCTTCCTTGTTCTCGTTGCCTTCTTCGCACATATTGCTTCCTTTATTGGGGGCGAGGTCCAAAGATGGCACTTCCGATGCGCAGCATCGTGCTTCCTTCCTCCACCGCTATCTTATGATCATGGGTCATCCCCATGGAAAGGGTATCGAAATGGGGGCGGTCTTTGCAGTGAGTGGCCTTCATCCGATCGAAGAATTCCTTGAGTCCCTTGAACTCTTTTCTTACCTGTTCTTCATCGTCGGTCAGGGTTGCCATTCCCATCACTCCCCGGATCCGTATATGGTCGAACTCTTCGCGCAAGCGATCGGGGTGAAGGAGCGTGCGCGCTTGTTCGTAGTTGAGCCCGTATTTTGAATCCTCGCTCGCGATGTGGACCTGAAAGAGGCAGTCGATGACCCTCTTCTCCGAAGCGGCCCGTTTTTCGATCTCACTGAGGAGGCGAATGCTGTCCACTGAATGGATCAGGTGAACGAAAGGAGCGATCAGTTTTACCTTATTTCGTTGAAGGTGGCCGACGAAGTGCCATCGGATATCCTGAGGCAATTCTCTCTGCTTCTCGTTCATTTCCTGCGCCTTGTTCTCCCCAAAGTCCCGCAATCCTTCATCGTACGCCTCGCGGATCCGTTCCACTGGGTGGACCTTTGATACTGCGACCAGATCGACCCCTTCAGGGATCTCCTTCAAAAAGTTATTTATCCGTTCGTGGAGTTCTACCGCTTTCATGACGTCCTGAAATGGAACGCGAATATCCGGATCCTCGGGCAATTCCCTTACGATCCATGCAGCCCCATTCGGTACACCAGCAATCCGCTCCGCAGCTTGGGTTCGCTCCAGGTCGTTTTGGGGGGCATCACCAGCCCCTGGTCCGCGACTTCCTTGAGTTGCTCGATGGGGACCGGTGCCAGGGTAAAGGCCAAGCGGAACTTGCCTTGGTCCACATCCTTTTTAAGGGGAGCCAGCCCTTTCGGTGCACCATGGAAATGGACCCTTTGGCTATTGCGTGGATCTTTCACGTTCAGCAAGGGGAGGAGCACCTTATGGTAGAGGATGGAGGCGTCCAATGAACCGATAGGGTCCTTATGGTCGAAACCACTAGGGTCGGGATGGAGCCTGTACCAGGCCCCATCGATGTAAAGGCCGAACTCGTGCAGGCTTTCGGGCTCTACAGGTGAATCGCTCGGGATAAGGGTGAATGCTTTCTGAAGCGCTTCAAGAAAGCCTTGTACCGTATAGCCATTGAGATCGCTCAGGCATCGATGGTATCCGTGGACCTGAAGTTGGCTTTCCGGTATGAAATAGGCCATGAACCGTTCGTATCCCGCTTCCTCACCTTGTGGGGATCGAGTCCTTAGTTCCTCTGCAAGGCGGAGGGAAGAAGCTGAACGGTGATGGCCATCGGCGATGTAAAGGGCGGGCATTCGTTCGAATTGCTTTTGGACCTTGCGGATACGATCCTTATTGAGGATCGGCCATAGACGGTGTTGGCGGCCATCATCCTCAGTTAGGAGGTCATAGGTAGGGGGTGTCGTTCGGACCTCATCCATGAGCTCCCGCAGGTCCTGATCGTCCTGATAACACAAAAGGACCGGGTCCGCATTGATGTCACAGACCTTCAGGTATTCCTTGAGGAGTTCTTCGCGTTTTTCAAGGGTCTGTTCGTGTTTACGGATCACGCCGTTCTCCTGATCGCGGACGGATGCGGTTCCGATGAATCCGATAAAACAGCTGTTCCTACTTCGTAACTCGTAGAGGTAAAGGGCCGGTTCTTCTTCCCTTAAGAAGATCCCTTGTTGGTGGAATTCCTCAAAACGTTCCCGTACTTTCAGGAAACGGGCTTTCGTATTGGGCTTCGTCCGTTTCTTTTTATTCCCGGCTTCCGGAAAGATCACGTGGAGAAAGGAATCAGGATTCTCCCGAAGGATCCTTCTCCGTTCCTGGAGCGAATAGGTGTCAGCCGTACGGGTGATCACATCTGCTGCTCGTCCCGCTGGAGGTCGGTAAGCTCTGAAGGAGCCGATGCTCGCCATTTTCGAAGCTTTCCGCCTAATTTACGAACTCGCAGAGACCTTGATGTTCAGGGACCGGATCGAACCTTTATAGCGATTCTCCGTATGAAGGGCAGTTCGGATCAGCATCTTTTTATAGATTAGCTTTCGATGAGAACGTATATGCTTCTTGCTCAACTTGTCCGCCCCTTTCTCCTCGGGGTCCTTCTGTTAGCTTCATCAGGGGTCGATCCCCTTTATGGCCAACAAGGAAGAGGGATCAGCCTTAATGTGGATGAATTCTCGAACCAAGAGCTCGATTCCCTGGACGTCGCGGACCGGTTGGTGGAATGGGGGAATTCCGTGTCCGGATCGAACGCGGCCTTTCTCCAGGCGATCCCGATCTACAGTTCCCTTCTGGAGGATCATCCCGATAATCTTTACCTCCTCTACAAATGCGGGATCGCTAATCTGAAGACGGATGGGAATTTCGAAAAGGCCATCGAACTGCTTTCCAAGGTCAAAAAGAGGCGGCCGAAAATGCTCGAAGTGAACGTTTCACTGGCTGAGGCTTATCATCAGGGCTATCAGTTCGATGCTGCTTCAAAATTGCTCGATAGCCTGAAAGGCAAAGAGGATCTTGAGGGGGGTTGGCAAGAGAAGGTCGTTCAACTCCGTAAGCATCTGAAGCATGCGAAGCGCTTCAATGAAGACCAGAGGGACGTTTCGATCCGGAATGTGGGAAATACGATCAATAGCGAAGCTTCCGAATATGTCCCTGTGATCTCCTCCGACGAATCCATTATGCTCTTCACCTATCGGGGAAAGCGATCGGTCGGAGGACGGCAGAACTGGGACGGGGAAAAAGCTCCTTACGGCGTTTATTATGAAGACATTCATATGTCGCGGAAAGGAGCGGACGGCGAATGGCTACCTCCGAAACCGGTCGATACACTGAACGGTCCCGGGCACGATGCGAACATCGCCTTGTCCCCGAGCGGCCAGCAACTCTTCGTGTATCACAACAACCCGAAGTCCAGTGGAGATATCTACGTGAGCACGCGAGAAGGAAAAAAATGGAGCAAGGCTGAAAAGCTGCCGGGTGAGGTGAACAAGGATGATTCATGGGAGGGGAGCGTTTCGATGTCCTCCGATGGTCAGACCCTTTACTTTTCGAGTACGCGCGAGGGCGGTTTCGGAGGCAAGGACCTTTACACGGCGGAATTGATGGAGGACAGTACCTGGGGGAATATTCAGAACATGGGCCCACGGATCAATACGGAAAAGGATGATGATGCGCCTTTTATCCATCCTGAGAACACCGCTTTGTTCTTCAGTTCCAAAGGGCACAATTCGATGGGCAGTTACGATATCTTCCGGACCGACCTTAAAAATGGGGAATGGTCCGAGCCGGTCAATCTAGGTGCCCCTGTGAACACGCCGAATGCGGACATCTACTACGTGATATCGGCGGATGGAAAGCGCGGATATTATTCATCCGGAAAGCCGGGAGGATATGGGAGGCAGGATATTTATGTTGTAGAGCCCGGTTATATTCATGACAATCCTTCCCTCGTGCTCTACAAAGGGAAGGTCAACTTCTGTGATGAGCCAGTGGAGGCGAACATCAAAGTCCTTCAAGAGCACGATGAGACGGAGCTTGCTTATTACACATCCAATTCCGAGAGCGGAAAATTCCTGCTGAACCTTCCTTCCGGAAAGAGTTACAACATCCGCTTCAAACTAGAGGACAAAGGATTGGATCCGATAACGAAGAACGTGAACGCCATTCAGATCGATTCCTTCGTCCAGATCGAGGACCGGATCGATTTTTACACCCCAGAATGCCGCCCGGATTCATTAAAGGACCTGGAGGTGAAAGCGGAAGATACGGCCAAAACGGATACGGGTAAGAAAAAGGTGGTCCTGAAGATCGAGAACCGGAAAGTAGGAGAGGTCGATACCTCGTCCGCCGTTGATATGGAATATGAAGAGATCGTTGAGCAATACGGTGACATGGAAGCTGAAGGGCTCGAATTCAAGGTGCAGGTGGCAGCATATCGCCATCCGGAGAACTACGATTATTCGCACCTGACCGACCTGGGAAAGGTGATCAGCAGGGATTACGAGGATGGTATAACCCGCTTTTACGTAAAAAAGAGTTTCAAAACGCTTAATGAAGCCGATCGATTCCTCGATAAAGTGATCGATGCTGGGCAGTTGGATGCCTTTGTGATCGCTTTCATGGAGGGAGAGCGCACCTATCTCAAAGAACTGGTGCCCGCGGTGCAGATGTGAAATGCTTTCCTGACCCCAGAAGTTCTTTTGCTAATGAAAGGGAAGCTTTATTTTTGCCGAAAAGCCGAGCATGAAGCGCATCCTATTTCCCACCGACCTTTCTGAGCTCACCGATCATGCTTTGGTCCATGCAGTTCACCTTGCCAAGGTCTGCGACGCGGAGCTGATCCTGGTCAACGCATTCGAACTCGAAGCACTCGATAGTCGCATCCGCCAGAGTAGCTATGAGATGGGACGCGACGAGTCGTTGGAACAGCTCGAGCAGCTCAAAAAGGGTATTTTGAACGAAGAAGGGAACGAGGACCTGAAGCTGCATTGCTTTCCAGCCTATGGCTCCCCTGTATCCTCGATCGAGGAAGCGGCAGAGCACTTCGGGGTGGACCTGATCGTGATGGCCACCAATGGGGTCTCAAGCTTGCAGGAATTCTTTACGGGAAGTCATACCCAACGGGTTGTGGATGATGTGGAATGTCCGGTCCTCGTTATCCCCGAGGATGCTGACTTCAAGAGCTACGATAACATCCTTTTCGCCAGCGACCTGACCGAGACACCGGCCAAACACCTTCGCACGCTCATGGATATCGCATGGGCCGAAGGAGCTGAGCTTCACATTGTCAATGTAGGGTCGGAAGAGAAGAAGAAAGTGATGGAAAAGGCGATGTGGCGGCTCGAAAAGGATCATCTCTACGATGAGCTCGATCATCGATGGGAATTTGTCCATAACGACGATGTACTGGAAGGGCTCGAATCCTATATCGATGCCCATCCCGAGATCGATATGCTCGTATTGGTGGGCCACGAACGGCGCGATTGGTTGGAGAACTTCGTTTCACCTCGGTTGACCAAGAAGGTCGTGCATCATCCCCACCTGCCCACCCTGATCATCAAGTACTGAAGGGTTTCGGCTCGAACCTTTTAGCTCCGAATCCTCCCAAGGGAAAGGAGAAGCTTCTACCTGTGGCCTGCCCAAAATGAAGGCCTTTGGCGGTTTGATCCTGGCAAAGACCAGGAGATATTCTGTAAATGTAAAAATCGGATTAAAAATGTTATTTTTGACTCAAAACAAGCATGAAAACGAAGCGATCCCCTATGAGTTTGAGTTTACGTCATTGGGTCATTGCATGGTGCGGCGTGTTATTACCTGCACTTGCTTTTACGCAGGATGGGGGTGATCAGGATGGTATGTTGGGGAAGGGGTATGATCGCTTGTACACGAGTACAGGAATGTTGGGGGCTGCGAGATCGTCGAAGGCATTGGGCGTTTACAACGCTTCGATGCAGCCGAAGGCTTTATTGGAGGTCAATGCCAACCCATCGCATTATAAATGGCTCCATCCGAACCTGAGCTCCAGGGGAGAGCTTTTCCGCACTTCTGCACCTGCTGATGTTACCGCCAATTGGCGCTTTTTACAAGGTGGAAGCGAGCTCGGACGTCTTTGGAGCTTTCGACACGATAAGGACCTTCATATCCGAGCACCCAAGGGCGCTCTTCGTTTCTGGGCTTCCGATACGGACCCTGCTGCTTTTCAGGTCGAAACGATGCGGATATGGGGTTCGAAGGAAAATGGGGGAGTAAGTATCAATGAGGATAACGGTGTCCAAGCGATGCCGCGCATCGCTCTTTTGAACCTCGGTACTTATGTGGGAAAAGGGCAACGTTCCTGGATGGAGAACGGGCTTTTCGCCGGAGTAGCTTCGGATGGGCTTTACCTGGGCATGAAACAAGAAGACGGGGATCACAACGATGCCGTGCTCGGTTGGAATGACAATGCCGACCCCATTTATCGGGATCACCTTCGCTTCCTTTTTACGCAAAAGAGGGATGCAGGGACTGCTGCCGCGGGATCGAACGGCCTTGAAATGGCCCGCTTCGATCCCGGTGAGGGACAGGAGCGCAACGCGATAGGGGCCGATCCTTCGAACGCAGGACTAGGGATCGGGAACTTTTACGTTCCAAGTGGACCTGACGATCCGGTAACAGCGCGTCTGGATGTGCGGAGAGGTGATGTTCGCATCCGGGAACTTCCTCGACGGAGGGACCCGAGGGCGGATCGGGTGGTCGTAGTACGGCCGAACGGTATCCTGAGGGTACGGGATGCTTCTTCCTTTTGCCCACGCGCCTCAGCCATCGATAGCCTCGAAAAAGTGCTCCGTAAACGAACGAAAAGGTTCGATCGCCTCCAGAAGCGATTGGATGCTTTGGAAGACAGTCTCTCTACCCTTCGAACGGACCATAAAACGAGAGATGCTGAAGGATGGGAGTTCCGTTCCGATCACAAAACTTTGCTAGAAGGAACCAGCAAGCTCGGGCCGAATCGACCGAATCCCTTTCAGGACCGGACCACCTTCAGCTACGAGCTTGCAGAAAGGGCGCAGGTGGAATTCTTCATCAGCGATCAAAAAGGCCGACGGGTCGTCACTTTGCTGGATCAGCATCAGGAGGCCGGTTCCTACCAACTTCGATGGGATGCTTCCGGGGTCGGTCCTGGCATCTATTTGTACACGTTGAGGGTGGACGGAGTGGAACGGGTTCGGAAAGCCATCAAAATGGAATGATCAAAGCTTTTCCATCAGGTAGCGATAGAGGGCCGTCATAGCTTCCGCGTCCCCCTTGTGGACCTTCTCGTCCGGGGAATGAACGCCGCTTTCCGGGGCACCTATAAAACACCAATCGAAAGGATAGGGCGATCGCTGAAGCGCTATCCCATCGCTTCCGCCCGCTCCCTCCACTTCGAGTTGATGATCGATCCCGCTTTCTTCAGCGTGTTCAAGGACCTCTTCAATAAAGCTGCGGCGCGGGATACCAGAATCCCGCATGGAGATCGCGACCCCTTCTCCATGATGGACATCCTCGGTAGCCCAGGTGATATCCGATATCAGGGCTCGTTGGACGCTGTAGTTCTCGTAAAGGATCCGCCCCAGGGACTCGACACTACCTCCTCCGTGCTCCTCCCAGGCTGAGAAGACCACCGCACCGTTCTCCAGGGTCTCGCAGACCCGAAAGGCATTCAAAACACCCATCCGATCGTCCATGTAACAGCACTGGACATGATCCTCTTCCTCCCGAAAGTTCGGTTTGAAGGTCAGGCTCGTGCCCCGTTCGATCCGCCGCTTCGCATCGTATTTAAGGGTCTGATGTTTTCGCCCCTTCTCATCCTCTTCTTCCTCGACTTGGAGTTCGCATTCAACCTCGCCATGCTTATCCGACCCCACGAGCCGGTAGCCGCTCTCAGCCTTTGGACCACCGATCTTGACCAGTTCTTGGTCGTTCTTCACCGTGAAACCGACGGAATCCATATGGGCAAAAACAGCCGTGCGGGGCTCACCGAAGACCAGGATCAAGCAATCCTGAAGCCCTTTTCCGTGATGGATCCGGGGCTCCTTGCGCCAGTTCTTCTTTTCCGTTTCGATCTTTTCGAGAAGCACGTCGCGCATGGCGCGTTCTTCACCAGAAGGGGCGTGGGTAGAGCAGAATTCTTTTAGAAGATCGGTCCGTTCCATTCGTTAGGAGCTTTGAAATGCGGGATAAAGGTAGTGATGCTATGACCTTCTGCTATCCTTCTTCCCTTTGTTCAGGATCCCTTCCCGATGAACCGTTCACTCCTTTTAACTCTTCTAGAAAAGCATCCTTCTTTGAAAGGGGGAATGCCAGATCCAGCATCACTTTTTCTCCGTATTCGGCCGCTTTCACTTCCCCTTCGTATTTGCGGATCAATGCTTCCACTCGACCCGTCGCATCATGCGGATGTTGGACATGGACCGTTCCCATAACCCGTTCTTCCTGGATCTTCCCGTTCTCTAGCGCACGTTCGGCCGCGCTTCGATAAGCATCGATCAAGCCGCGCTTCCCCAACTTGGTCCCGCCAAAATAACGGACCACGACCAGGACGACATTGGTGATCCCATAGGAGCGTATGGCGTTCATGATCGGACGACCGGCCGTCCCTCCCGGCTCACCATCATCGTTCTCCCGTTGGATCCCTTCGTCGACCCCGACCCGATAGGCACAGCAATGATGCGAGGCCTCCGGGTGTTTTTCTTTTAAGGCTCGAATTTCCGCTTCGGCTTCTTTCTGCGAAGAGACCGGCGTAGCAAAGGCGTAGAACTTACTTCCTTTTTCACGGTATTGGCCTTCTGTCGGACCTTTAAGCGTATGAAAGCTTTCATCCATGGCAAAAAGGATGGGGGTGAATATTTATAAGGATCGGAATGCTGTGGAACTTGCTCATGGAAGGCCTCAACCCGGTGCAAAAGCGATCATGGCGATCGCAGTGAGCGAGACCAGAACCCCGATGCGGTTCATCCATGACAATTTTTCGCCGAAGATCAGGACGCTCCCGATCGTGGAAGCTGCTACGATCCCCATGTTGTTGATCGGAAAGATTGCGGAATCCTGTAGGAAACTCGAATCGAGCGTTCTCAAAAGAAAATAGATGGAGCCGAAGTTCGGGATCCCTAATGCGATCCCTGCCAGAACGGTGCGTGCCCGAAGGGGGCGAGCCTGCCCCCGCATCCCCTGAAGCATCCAGGCCAGAGAGCCGAGCAAAAAAGCGACGAAGAAGAGGGTCGAGACGTAGAGGAGCATTTCAGTGTTCTTATCCCCTGCGCTCAATTTGAACTTCTCCACATAGTTCATGGTGGTATCCAGAAAACCTGCTCCCATGAAAACGATGAGGGGAAGAAAAGCATACCGGCGATCGACCTCCAGCCGGTCCTCTTTGATCGAACTCATGACCACCCCCGCGATTGCCAGGAGGATCCCGATCCCCTTCATCCAACTTAACGTTTCCCCATCGTAGGCGATCAAGGCAACGGTCACTGGTACGACCACCGCCATTTTCTGCGAAACGGCTGATACAGAGACCCCCACCTTTTGGGCGGTCATTGCGATGAACCAGAACATGATGATGAACAGGAAACCGACCAGGAGGGAGATCTCGAACCATGGTTTCCCCGGTAAAGCGGAATAAGCAACATCCCCTTTGAGGACCAGGAACCCGGACCCTGCCGCCACGATATAATTGATGACGATGGCATAAAAAGTATGGACCTCGAAGCGTTGGAAAGCCTTGAAGAGGAGTACGAGGACGGCTGAACTAAAGATGCTGAGGATCAGGTAGATCATGCATCCGGCTTCTTGAAGAGCAGCAAGCGATCGTCCCCTAGCTGGTATTGAGCCTGGGGTTCCTGCCGCAAGCGAGGAGCGGCTTTCCCACCTCCGAACCATCGGTCACCCACCAGAACGCGGGTTTCGTCCCAAAGTCCCCTTCGGATGAAAGAATTGAGGACCTTGCTTCCCCCTTCGACGATCAGAGAGCGGATCTCCCGCGCATGGAGTTCCCTGAGGATGCATTCGAGCAGGTCGCTATCGGGTGATACCCGAACCTTTTCCATGTGGGGAGGATAGGCAGCTTCTTGCTTTTCGGTGAAGATCAAAGCGGGTGGCGTTTCCTGAAAGAGCTTCCGATCTCTCGGGAGCTCTCCCTTTCGGTCGATCAGGATGCGAAGGGGGTCGGAGCCGTCCACGCGTCGGACCGTCAAGGAAGGGTCGTCCTTTCGCACGGTCTCTTTGCCTACGAGGATGGCGTCCTCTTCAGCACGCCACTTATGGACCATTTCCTGAGCCGCTTCTCCCGTGATCCAGTTGATGCCTTTTTCATTCCCTTTCCTTTCCCGATCGATGGATCCATCCAAAGTCTGGGCCCACTTCAGGATCAAATAAGGGCGTTGTTGGCGTACCGAGGTGAAAAAACGGCGGTTCAGATCCTCACAGGCTTCCTCCAAGACCGGCCCCTCTACTTCACATCCCCCTTCTTCCAACCTTTTGATCCCTTGTCCGGCCACCTTTTCCGAAGGGTCGTAAGCACCGAAGACGACTTTTCCGATCCCCGCATCGAGGATCCGCTCGGTACAAGGCGGGGTGCGCCCCTCGTGGCAACAGGGCTCGAGATTGACGTAAAGGGTGGCATCCTTCAGGTTCACCTCCTCATCCAGCCGGTCGATAGCAAGCGCTTCAGCATGGGAATGGCCCGCAGAATGATGAAAGGCTTCTGCCAATATCCGGTCATCATGGACGATGCAAGCCCCCACCATCGGGTTCGGGGAAGCGGTCCCAGCTCCGTTGAAGGCCAGGTCCAGACAGCGTTGCATATAGGCTTCGTGGTCCGGCATGGTCAGCAAAATTACGGGGAGTGAACGACGTCTCGATATTGGAGCTGATCCAAGGGAGTAATATTTCCTGTTATGATGAATGAGAAGGGAAGCAGTCCCCGGAAATTCCAATTCGCTTACAATGGAGCTTCGAAAAGGCTGATGGATCGCTTTAACTTTATGTCCATGAAGATCTCAGATTTCCTGGAGAAGGGTGAGGAACAACTTTCCGGGACTTTGGATGAACGGGAAAGGGGGCGAACGCTTCGAATCCTCCTTCAGGAACGGTTCAGTTACTCTAGCTCTGATCTCATCCTACATCAAGAAGAGGAGTTGGGCGATGAAGACGAAAGATGGCTCGAAGTGGCCTTAAAGCGTTTGGAAAAAGGCGAACCCCTCCAATACATCATCGGAACGGAAGAATTCCAAGGGCTGCGCTTGAAATGCGACCGCCGAGCATTGATCCCGCGGCCGGAGACCGAAGAATTGGTGGAGAAAGCGATCAGCAACGTGGAAGAAGCGCCCCAAAGGATCCTGGACCTCGGTACGGGCAACGGCTGTATCGCCCTTGCTCTGAAGCAGGCTTTCCCGAATGCGGAGGTCCATGCCGTGGACGTTTCGGAAGATGCTCTTGCTTTGGCCCGGGAGAATGCTGAGTGCACGGGGTTGGAAATCCTCCTTCAGAAGGATGAGCTCTACCCGACGACCCTTCCCGGATCCCTTACCTTTGATCTCGTGGTGAGCAATCCACCCTATGTGGCGCAGGAGGAGGGGAATGAGTTGGAGGAACGGGTCATCGAGCACGAACCGAACGAAGCGCTCTTCGTGCCATCCGATGACCCATTAGGGGCTTACCGCGACGTGCTCCAGGCCTTCAGCGAAAAAGGAGACCCGGGGGCTGCCCTCTGGATGGAGATCAATCCGCTCCACGCGGAGGATCTGCTTGCATTGATGAAAGAATATGACCTGTCGAACGGCCATATCGAAAAGGACCTTTCGGGGAAAAGGCGTTTTGCATTTGCAAGGCGCTGATCCAGGAAGGCTTGCCTCTTTTGAGTTCCTAAACCCTGATCCCCCGATCGGGGCTGTATCAAGAGTCCCGTTGAGACCTTCGGGGCTTCCTTTGTTTCCTTCGTGGTTAAGAGCTACAGGTCTTGGCAGGGGAACCACAAAGGACACGAAGGAAGACACAAAGGGCCCGATGAGGAAGGCAAAAATGACTTTTGATAAAGCCACCGTTCAAATACTGCCAACTGGTCGATGACAGAAGAAGAGGCCCAGGAACGGATCGAGAAGCTCGCGGAGGACCTTCACAAGCACAACCATTACTATTATGTGTTGAACGCCCCCAGCATCAGCGATCAGCAGTTCGACTTCATGATGAAGGAACTGGAGGACCTGGAGGCGCGTTTTCCCCATTTGGCCCCTGCGAACAGTCCGACCAAAAGGGTGGGTGGGGACATCACCAAGGAGTTCCCCACCGTCGAACACCATTGGCCGATGCTCTCGCTCAGCAATAGCTATTCGCGTCAGGAAGTGATCGATTGGGAGGAGCGGGTCCGCAAACTCACTCAGGAGGACATCACGCACGTTTGCGAGCTCAAGTACGATGGAGTGGCCATCGCTGTCCGTTACCGGGACGGCGAACTCCAACAAGCGATCACCCGGGGGGATGGCTTTGAAGGAGAGGACATCACCGCCAATGTGCGAACGATCCGCAGTGTACCGCTCCGATTATGGGGTGATGACCATCCCAGAAGCTTCGAAGTCCGCGGGGAGATCTTTATGCCGAACAGCGTCTTCGAAAAGCTCAATAAGGATCGGGAGGCGCGAGGCGAGACCACTTATGCCAATCCGCGCAATATCACTGCAGGCACGCTCAAACTCCAGGATTCATCGATCGTGGCCCAAAGAGGGTTGGATTGCTACCTCTACGCTTTCTATGCCGAACGGAACCCCTTCAGTTACCACTACGATAGCCTCCTCAAGCTTCGCGAATGGGGGTTCAAAGTGCCGGAACCGGAGGATGACATGATCGCTCGGTGCAAGAACATCGACGAAGTGATGGCGTTCGTGGACCGTTGGGAAGAGAAGCGTGAGCAGCTCGATCTAGAGGTTGATGGGGTGGTGGTGAAGGTCGATTCCTACGAGCTGCACGAAGAACTCGGGCGGACCGCCAAATCCCCCCGTTGGGCCATCGCATACAAGTTCCCCACCGAACAGGCCAAAACACTGCTCAAGCGTATCGAATATCAAGTCGGGCGAACGGGAAGGGTCACACCCGTTGCCAAGCTCGAGCCGGTCCACTTGGCGGGAACTACGGTCAAAAGCGCAACCCTCCACAACGCTGACTACATCAAGGAACTGGATATTCGCGAAGGGGATACGGTCTACGTTGAGAAAGGGGGGGAGATCATTCCCAAGGTGATCGGTGTGGATAAAGAGCAACGTCAGGGTGATAGCGAGATCACCCGTTTTGCTACCCATTGCCCGGAATGCGGTTCTGAACTGGTCAGAAAAGAAGGAGAGGCGGACCATTTCTGTCCCAACCGCTATCGGTGTCCACCGCAGCGCAAAGGGCGTATCGAACATTTCATCTCCCGGAACGCCTTGGATATCGATGGGTTGGGGCCTGAGACCATCGACACCCTTTACGAAGAGGAGCTTGTACAGGATATTTCCGACCTCTACGAACTCAGCAAGGAGGATCTGCTGCCCTTGGAGCGGGTAGCGGATAAAATGGCTGAAAACCTCCTCAAAAGCATCGAGAGCTCCAAAGAAGTCCCCTTCGAACGGGTGCTTTTCGGCCTCGGCATTCCCCACGTAGGAGAAACGGTCGCCAAAAAGTTGGCCAGGCATTTCAAGTGCATAGATGCTATTATGGAGGCCGATCGGGAGGAACTAACGGAAGTGGCGGATGTCGGAGGGGTGATCGCTGATTCGATCATCGCTTTCTTTGCAGACCAAAAGAACCGGCGGATCGTGGAGGATCTCAAAAAAGCGGGGTTGCAGATGACGGTCACTGAAGCGGAAGAGACCGCTACTTCGAACCTGCTGGAAGGATATAGCATCGTGGTCTCAGGGGTTTTTCATCAGTGCTCCCGCGATGAGATCAAAGAGCTCATCGAGCAGAACGGGGGTAAGGTGAGCAGTTCCGTCTCCGGGAACACAGATGTTCTGGTAGCTGGTGAGAATATGGGACCCAAGAAGCTTGAAAAGGCCCGGGAACTGAACGTCCGGATCATTTCCGAAGCGGAGTTCCTCGAAATGGTCGGGAAGGAGCAAAAGCAGGATGCTGAATAAGTGGGGTGAACAGATCGGACGTTACCAGGTGCGCAAAAGCCTCTTGGACATGGAAAGCAAGCATATGGACCTGGCCGTCAACATCCCCAGGGAGGTTTGGGTGCTCTATATCCTCGATGACGAAGCCACTTTCTATACCGTACGCGATCTTCTGGAACGCTTGAGGAAGGAAAGGGGAGTGGAACGAACGCGTGGTTTTGCATTGCTCCCAGAGGATGAAGTCCCTGATATGGCGACAGGGGCTAGGGATATGGAATATATCCGCTCGAAGGACCTGAGCTGGACGAGCAAGCTCAAATGGGATCCCTTGCAGAGCTCGGATCAAGAAGGTCCGGATATCGTCATCGACCTCACCGACGGCCGATCGGTCGCATTGGATCGCTTGATGAGCCAGGTGCCGGCCGGTTTACGGATCGGGCGTTATAGCTACGAGCGGATGCCGTTCTACGATCTTATGGTGGAAACTCAAGAGGATGAAGGGATCGACGACCTTTGCGACCGCATCCTCCGTTACCTCGAACGAATGATGGAAAAAAAGAACTGATATGGACACGGACGCTAAGAAATTCCGAGGCCTCGGGGTGGCGATGGCCACTCCTTTTCAGAGCGATAAGAAGCTCGACCTCGATGGACTGGAAAAGCTGACCAAACACCTGATCAATAAGAATACGGACTTTCTGGTAGTGCAAGGAACAACGGGGGAAGCGGTCACTATGAGCGAGGACGAGAAGCGCCTCGCATTGGATAAAGTGATCGAAGTGAACGACGGACGGCTTCCTGTCGTTTTGGGCTTCAGCGGTAACGATACGGAGGCTCAGGTGGCTGCGCTCAAGGAATGGAACATGAGCGGGGTCGATGCCCTCCTCATAGCAAGCCCTTACTACAATAAGCCTGATCAAAAAGGGCTCTATCAGCACTACAAAGCCTTGGCTGAAGCCAGCGAGCGACCCATCATCCTTTATAACGTGCCCGGCAGGACAGGATCGAACATCCTTCCGGATACGGTGATCCGTCTCGCCGAGGATCTTGAGGCCATCATCGGCATCAAAGAGGCTTCAGGGAACATGGGGCAGGTAATGGACTTGATCGATCGCAAGCCCACTGACTTTCCGGTTCTTTCCGGCGAGGATGACCTGACCCTTCCGATCATCGGTATCGGTGGGGAAGGAGTGATCTCGGTGGTCGGTAATGCCTACCCGAAGACTTTTCGGCGCATGGTATGGGCGGCGCTGCAGGGGGATCTGAAAGAAGCTCAAAACGACCATTACAGCCTTCTCCGCGTTATCGAGGACCTCTTTGCAGAAGGAAATCCAAGTGGCATCAAAGAGCTGCTCATGCACATGGGGATCTGTGGCAATACGGTCCGCCCACCCTTGGCGAACGTTAGTGAAGGTTTGAGCCAGGAGCTTTTTCGGTTGAGTGAATTGTCCGTTCTCAAAGAGGAATAGATGGGGCCTCTTTTGTTTTTTGAATATCTTAGATAGGCGTTCCAAACTGAGAATTCAATGCATACAGATCGTTCCAGGCTAGGAAGCCTTTTCGTGGGAACGCTTTTCTTTTTGCTAGCTCCCTCGGTGAAAGGCCAGGGGGATGGGCTAGGGACCCCTGAAATAGCCTTTGCGGCTACTCCTCAGCTCACTTTCAACTTTAACGACCTTTACCTGGGTGTTGGATTGGGGATCATGGACCATAGGAACTTATGGTCCCTTTCGACTTACTTCGATGCCCGTCCTTTCACACGCCGGACCCTTATAAAGCGTCCCGATGCTTATTACCAATACAAAGAATGGAGGGGAATGGTCGGTTTTCTTCTGGATAAAGCTTTTTTGCCAAATGGGAGTACGGGCTTTTACCTTGAAGGGGGAGCTGCCTATACCTTCGGGGACTTCAGGGCCACTGGTCTGGACCCGACCCCTGCCTGGTTCTTCTATCCGGGGCTCGGCTTCGCTGGCTATTCCCAAAGTGGGAGCATGTTCAAATTGGGTGCCCAATGGGCCCCGATTCCCTATCGGGACGAGATCGCCTCTTGGCGCATCAAATTCTCAGTGCTCATTTCCAGTTCTTGAAAAACAGGAGGCTCATGGCTCAGAAACTCCGACTCCTTTTTAGTGCGGTACTCCCTGCACTCTTTCTTTTCCATGCATGCTGCTGGCGTTGCAAGGAGACCCCTCCTGACGTCGGAACCATGAGGGTGAGGGTCTCGGAGGATATCACCGACAGCATCCGGATCCATCTCTACCGGGGAAGAACGCCAGGGGATAGTGCGATCGTGGTCGACACGGTGACTTCCAACAGAAGTTATACCCTGGAAAGCGGATACGAATATGCCGGTGAGGCGATCTACGAGAAGAACGGCAAGACGGTGATCGCGGTCGACCGGAACGAGATCACCGTGAAGGACAGAAGCGATAGGGATTGTGCGGATAGCGTTTGCTACATCCCGGACAATGGGACCCTCGACTTGCAATTGAAACGAGATCCGTTTTAAGTGCACCTTTTAGCTCCCTTGCATGGAAGCCTTCCTTTTTGGACCCAGATCGAGCGCCGCTCATGCTGAACTCCGTTAAGCGCCTTGCTACACCGCTTATCCGTGCCTGGGGGGAGCGCATCGAAAGGCGGCATTTCACGGAGCCTCCGATCGTGATAGGGGGATGTGCTCGCTCGGGGACGACGATGCTCCTTGCTCTTCTCGGTGCTCATCCTTCCATCTTTGCCTTTCAGGATGAATTGGGTTTTTTGACCGAATGGAGGACCGATCCGAGGACCGGAAAGCCCTATCCCTATCGGATGGACCGGATGTACAGGGAATTGATAAGGAGGAAGGTCCCCGGGACAGTGCTGCGGTGGTGCGAGAAATCCCCGGCGAACATCCGCCATATCGATAAGATCCTGGACTTTTTTCAAGAGGAGGTCCGCATCCTTCATATCATCAGAGATCCCCGAGATGTGTTGACCTCAGAGCATCCAGACCCCAAGCGGTCCGGGGACTTTTACGTCGCCCCGGAACGTTGGGTGAACGATGTTGAGGCTGGCTTGGCCTATGAGGAACACCCTTGCGTCATGAGTCTTCGTTATGAGGACCTTGTATTCGACACTGGTGCCTCCATCGATCGCATTTGTGAGTTCATCGGGGAGGAACGGATGAAGGAAATGGACGATTGGGCCGAGAACACCAATGTGAAGGATAATTCCGCATGGGAAGGGGGGGTGAAGCCGATGTACCCTTCTTCCATCGGAAAGTGGAAAAAGGAAGGGAATGAGGGTCGGATCCGGGAAGTGCTGGCATATCCCGGGTTAATGGAATTGATGCAACGCTGCGGTTATTCGAACGGGTGAGCGGCGAATTTGGCCAAGGGCCTTCCGTATCTTTTCATTCAAAAGGGAAAGGGGGCCTTATTCAAGTTCCAAAAGGATCGGTAAATGATCCGAATAACCGCCATAGTAGGTCCCCTTCTCCATATAGCGGTCCGGTTGATAGTGACCGCCTTTCTGATCGTAAAAGAGGAGTTCTTTTCTCCGGAGGATCCTAGCGCTTCCCTCATGGTAGCGGATGCCGCTCGCAGCGTTCATAAGCTTAGCGTTCGCGATGAAATGGTCGAGCACCCCCCAATCTCCCTGAAAATTGTAAGTACCCTTTCCTGAATGATGGGCTTTCCTGAGTAGGTCCTTTAGCTCGTACCCGTGGTCTCCGTTGATGAGTGTCCGAACGCTCGGATCGGGTGGGTGATCGTTAAGGTCCCCCATAATGAGAACTTTCCGGGAAGGATGATCTTGATGGAGTTCGCTAAGGGCGTCCTGGAGGGTCTCAGATGCTTTGAGGCGGGCGGGTTCGCTCGCTTTTTTCCCACCAGCTCGTGACGGCCAGTGGCAGAGGAAGATCCTTATGCTGTCACCTGATGCTGATCGCATCCCAAGTGAGAGGATCGGCCTGGAAGGCCTTCCTGAACCCGGATCGGTGATGGGATGAGCTTTTTTTTCATAGGGATGGAAAAGCTGTGGATCGAAGAGCAATGCCAGGTCTATTCCTCTTGGATCCCGGCTTTGATGATGGAGGAAAGCGTAGTTCTTTGTGGCTAACCTCGATCTTGTGAGGAGCTCCTTTAGCGGTTTTGCGTTCTCGATCTCGCAAAGCCCTACCAGATCAGGGGAAGAAGCATAATCACCGATCACCTTGGCGATCCTGTCCAGCTTTTTCTGGTAACGCTCTTCGTCCCATTCATAGGCTCCTTCAGGGGTGTGAGCGTCATCCTCGACACCCACGGTATTGTCCGTATCGAAGAGGTTCTCGCAATTGTAAAAGAGGGCTTGGTAGCTTTTTTCCCTGGGTTTCCCAAGGGAGGGTAGACGTTCCGGGTGCAGGGTCCATCGTTCCTTTTCACCCTCCTTTCCGCAGGCGGAAAGGAGGATCAGGAAGAAGGAGAAGTAGAAAGTTCGAGATAACATCGGGCACGAAGGACGGTCATAACCGTCAGACTATCTCGGACGTGACCATCAAGGATCATTTGGAAGAGGTCTTCAAAGGGGATGCGTCTGAGATCCAGTTCTTCATCCTCTTCAGGTTCCGGATCTCCGATCGTAAGGTCCCTGGCGATATAGAGGTAGGCGTATTCGTCGGTGGCGGAATCGCTCATAAAGGCTTCCTGAATGAGATCCCACCGTGCAGCTACGATGCCTGCCTCTTCTTTAAGCTCCCGTTTTGCCGATGTCAGGGGATCGATCTCGATCGGTCCGCCCCCTTCAGGAAGCTCCCATGTATAGGATCCGATCGGATAACGGTATTGCCCTACGATCCAGGTATCTCCGTTCTCAGCGATCGGTAGGATGGCGATCCCGAAATTGCGGAAATGGACGTAACTGTAGCGGCTGTGGTTTCCGCCCGGGGTGATCACATCATCCTGGTGCAGATCGATCCAAGGGGATGTGTGGACCTTCTGGGAACGGAGCGTTCTCCAATGCCCGGATTCCTCGTTCATAGGCTGCTCGAATGGAACTGTCCCTGATGTACGGTCCCTAAAGGCTTCCCGATCAAGCGTTCTCCTTCGTAGGGATCCCGATATGCTTTGCTCTTGGATCGTTCCCTTTCCCAGGTCCACTCGAGATCGGGCTGGAAGAGGGTCGCTTCCAGCTCAATACCCTCTTCGAGGACGGGCATTCCAAGGCCGAGCAGTTCCCGGGGAGCTCTCGTAAAACTTTCGATCAATCGCCCCGTTGGAAGTTCATCCTTCAGGACAGTGCGGGCAGCACCGAAACAGGTCTCGAGACCGGGTGCTCCGTAAGCGGCGATCTCGAACTCTACGCGTTTGTCCTCTTCAGCATGGGGTTCGTGCAGGGAGCAGACATGATCGACGGTTCCATCTGTCACAGCTTTACGGAGCTCCTTCGAACTTTCAACATCGCGGAGGGGCGGCATTAGCTTAAAAAGGGGAGAGAAGTCCTTTAGCTGTTCTTCGTCAAAGTAGAGATGGTGAGCTGCGACATCGCATGATACCTGTAGGCCTTCTTTTTTGGCTTTTCGGACGCGGTCGAGAGCTTCAGGGGTCGAGAGCGTGCTGAAATGGAGTTTTCCTTCGGTGTACTCCAGCAGGGAAAGGGCGCGGTCCACTGCTATTCCTTCGCTCATGTGAGGGATCCCTTTCATTCCCAGTCGCATGCTGAGTGCTCCTTCGTTCATCACTCCCTGACGGGAAATGGTAGGATCATCGGGGTAGGTGAGGATCCGGCCATCGAATGTCTTTGCGTAATAGAGGGCGTTCATCAGCAGCCCGGCATCGTTCACAGGACGACGTGCATCCGTGAAGGCTAGGGCCCCGGAGCGCTGCATATCGAAAAGTTCGGCAATGTCCTCCCCTTCACGGTGTTTGGACAGGGTGCCTGCCGGATGAAGGGTGAACGGATAGCCTTTCGATCGGGCTTTAAGGTCCTCCACAGCACCCCTGTGATCGATAGGAGGGACTGTAGCCGGCATGATGAGAGCTCGCGTATAACCACCCTGCATGGCAGCACCGATCCCTGATGCGAGGTCTTCCCGCTCTTCGTTCCCCGGATCCCTGAAATTCGCATTCAGATCCATCCAACCGGGGGATATATGGAGGCCTTCTTGCCGGAGCTCGTTTTGATCCCCACTCGCCTCCAGATCCACTCCGATCTGCTCTACCTGACCCTTTTTCACGCTAATGTCCAATTCCTGACCGTCGTGATCCGAACCCGGCCATACGATCCGGACCTTACGGAGCATAAGATCAGCGTTCCGGATATCCTGTTCCTCTTTCATCGTTCGAGACCAAGTGCCTTGGGGAATGCGAGAAGTAGTGTCTCGAGGCCGAAAAAGACCAAGGCGAAGATAAGGCAGTGCCACCAAAGCCCTGTCCCTTTACTGATATTTCCGATGCTTGCCTGTTCCCTACTCAGGTCACGTTCCACGATGCGATACCCTTTGCCAAGGGCATCGAGTTCGCTCTGAAAGGCATCAGGATCGAAATAGTCGAGTTCGGATTCTTTTCGTGAGTAATTGATCCCGATACCTCGGACCGCCCGGTCCTCATGGACGATATCGTAATTGCCGGCCTGCTTCACCCGCCCCCGTGGTTGGATCCGCGTGATCCCACTGTACTGTTCCTGTTCGGGGATCAAGCTCAGCTCACCGTCCACAGCTTCGAGGCGGAAAGGGGTTTCACCTTCGGGAACTGAACCCCGGAGGGCGATCCCTTCTTCGGAACCGATCGTCCGATAAGGTTCCTGAGAGGGTTGGCTCAATTCGGCCATGCGGAGGAGGGTGGTCGGATAGAGCGCATGGCCGATCAGGTCGCTTGCTCCAGGTTCAGGCGGTGCAGCGAAGAAATAGCAAAGGCCTTCTCCGTGTGGATCCACGATCAAAAAAGGATCCCCGTTCCGAAGGCTCATCAGCTCTTCTCGTTCAGAACGCACTTGCTCCTTAAAGTGATAGTGGAAGTTAACTTTAGGAAGGCTCATGTTCTCAGGAACTTTCTGAAAAACGTTCCTGTAAAAATGATGCGATGTCCTCAATTCGCTGATCCGAACCGGCATGCTGTCCACTTTTGCGATCTGTTCCATCTTGAGGGTGCGGAGGAAAGGGTTGTAAGCTTCAGGGGCTGCACCCATTGCAGGGATAATGCCAACGTGACCCCCTCCTTTAATGAACTTCCGCAATTCTCGAGTAAGACCGGAGGGGATGGAAGGGAGTCGGTCGAGCAGGATCAGGTTCTCTTCGTCCAGGCGCGAATGATCGATCCGGTCCATCTCCACACTTCGGTATCGAAAGAGCGGATCCCCTTCGAAGACCGAAGCGATGGGATCGCCATTCCCATCGAAGGTCCCAGTACTTTTAGATGGTCGAATGCGAAGGACCGGAATGGACCCGGCGACCTTGTAGGAAAAGAAAAAGATGTCATCGAAAGTGACCGGATGATCACTGAGGCGCACGGAGGCATGATGAATGCCGGTGTCGGAATGAGTGAAGAAGAGGCTCGTGTCCTTATGACCCTTGGGGGGGATATCGAAGCTGCCGATCGCTGTGCGCTCTTTGTTCACATGAAGCTCCACAGGGATGTCCTCTGCTTTTTCCTTGCCGGTGTTCACGAGGCGTACTCCTAGCTCCTCCTCATGATCGAGCATCCGGACAGGAGTTTTGAACCAGATGGAATCCACGTAAAGGTTCCGTTTCTGTTCAGGTTGAAGCGGAAGGAAAAAGACCGTCGGTTCGCCGTCCTTTTCGAAGTTGCCCGGGTCGGTGACCGAACGCTGAAGGTCGGATAAGAAGAAGATACGGCCGCTCTCTTCTCGGTTCCGGAGGCCTTCCTTCTGAGCTGCCAGGATGCTGGAAGCCTTTTCTGTATAAGGGGCGACTTCGACCTCTTCGATCCGTTCGATGATCTCGCTTTGAGAGTACCAACGGTGCTGAGCTGAGGATGGGGTGTTCGTGTGCAGTTGGAATCGATCGGTCGGCTCATAGCTTTCGACGATGCGGATCGCTCGTTCCTTTGCAAGGTCTATTAGCCGTCCTTCGGATCCCTCCCCTTCCATGCTGAAGCTGTTGTCGATGTAGATGGAGATAGCTATATCTCCCTTCACGGTGCTCGTCCCTTCAGAGGGGATATAGGGCTGGGCAAAGGCCAACACCAGGAAGACCAGTGCCAGGAGACGCATAAGGAGGGTCAGGAAGTGTTTGAGCTTGGAGCGGGAGCGGGTCTCCTCCTTCACATTCTGAAGAAAGCTGACGTTGGAGAAATAGAGCTTTTTGTAGCGGCGAAAGTTGAACAGGTGGACGATGATCGGAATGATCAGGGCAGAAAGTGCAAGGAGAAAGCCTGGGTAGAGGAAGCTCATCGGGACAAAGATAGAAGCTCAGGCTTGCTCGCGGTCCGTTCTGGCATCCGCGACCCCCATACTATGAAGGGATATGTCGTATTTGACCGGGTCCTTTGGATCGAAACGGCGAAGTGCACGGTCCAATTCAGCAACGGTCTTTGCATCGTTCTGTTTCCTCCGGATAAGTCCCAGTTTCCGGCCTACCTTGGCAGAATGGAGGTCCAGCGGACAGGAAAGGCGATGGGCCCCGAGTTCTTTCCAGATACCGATATCGATGGCGTCGTCCCGGATCATCCAACGAAGGAACATGTGGAGCCGTTTGGCCGAAGAGCCCTTGGCCGGGTCAGCAACGTGTTTTTCGGTTCGAGCGGAATGAGGGAGCGAAAAGAAGACCTCTCGGAAGCGTTCGATCCCTCCGCGAAGATCAGCATCACTCGAGCGTATCCCTTCTCGGAAAAGCTCTTGCATGCTCCCGTAGGTTTCATAGATCCGCCGGAGGACTTTGAGAAAGTAATGGAGGTCCGTGCTGTTGAAGGTGCGGTGTTGGAAGGAGCTGAAAACACGGAGGTCCTCCGGGCCTGCTTCAAGGACGAAACGAAAAGGCTCGCCCCCCATTCCTTCCTCAAGAGATCGTGCGTTTTTAATAATGGTCGGGCGTTGCCCCCAGGAGATCGTAGCGGTCATAAAGCCGATGACCTCGATGTCTTCTTTTTTCGTGTAGGAACGGGGGATGCAGAGCGGATCCTCCCGGATGAACGCTTCGGGATCAGCGTTCGCATACTCTTCCTCCAGAAGGGATCTGACCTCAGCTCGTTTCATCCCTCTGCCGAGATCGACGTCACTTTGAATCCCTTTTTCCGAAGGAGTTCGATCACGCCTTTTTTTCCCGCTAAATGGGCGGCCCCTATGGCGATGAAGAGGCTTTGTTCCTTGAGATGATCGGCGGCCCGGTCGGCCATCCGAACGTTCCGGTCGACCAGAAATATCTTTTCAAAATCCTCCGACATCTTTTGCTTGGAAGTGATCTTCAATAGGCGATCAAGATCACCTTTCACATAAGCATCGAGCATCTCCTCCATCGAAACCTCCCCTCCGGCTTTTTTCGCTTCCCCGCGGGCGATCCGTACCAATTGCTGCGCCATGCTGTCATAAGGAACGGAATGAAAAGCTTTTACCTGTTCTTCCATACGTTCGAGGCCGATCACCGGCTTTCCCTGCTTCTTGGCCATTCGATGGAAATACATGTCGAGGGGGAGACTGCTGTCCTTCTCGAAACTCCGGGTCTGGAATCGGGAATGAAGGAGGAGGGGATGCATGCGCTTGAAACGCTCCAGGGGAAGTCCCATGGAATCCCTGGCATAATGTTGAAGGTCCTTGTACTCCGCTTTTGATAGCAAGTCCTGAAGCGTGAGACTGTCCTTCATCATCAATTCGCTCATAAGGGCCAGCTGGTTCACACTATCCATGTTCATCTCCATCGCATAAGCATCCACGGAGCGAAAAGCCTCGCGCGTTCCCTTCGGGAATTGGTAAGCTTTGTCGTCCATGATGTGGATCGTACCGTACAGGTAGGAAGTATCTGCTATTCCGTTCCCCGTTATGGACCAAAGGCGTCCCTGATAGGTTCTGCTCGTTTTTTCCTGAGCAAGAACTGAAGAACAGAGAAGGGACAACAGGAGGACCGAAAGGAAAGTTCGAAGGGTGGGATCGGGCATGGTCAAGTATTAAGTTTTGCTTTAAGGTACCGGATTTTCTTCGCGTTCGATCAGGCCATCACGCATCCGCATTTTTCGGTCGGCCATCGAAGCGAATGCGTCGTTGTGAGTAGCGATCACAAAGGTCTGACCAAAATCTTTCCGCAGCTCGAAAAAAAGCTGATGAAGTTCCTCTGAGCTCTGGGAATCCAGATTTCCCGATGGTTCGTCCGCGAAGACGATGGAAGGGTCGTTGATCAGAGCCCTCGCCACGGCAACTCGTTGTTGTTCACCGCCGGATAGTTGGGAGGGTTTGTGTTCGAGGCGTTCTTCCATACCCATCCGCTCGAGAAGTTCCTTGGCTTTCCGTTCCACTTCTTCTCGTCCTTTTTTTCCGATGAAACCAGGGAGGCAGACGTTCTCCAAAGCAGTGAACTCCGGGAGAAGATGGTGGAATTGAAAGATGAATCCGATATGCTGATTTCTGAATCGAGCTAATTCCCTGGAAGACAGTTTCAAAATCTCCGTACTCCGGATCGAAAGCTGCCCCCTGTCCGGAAGATCGAGCGTTCCGAGCACTTGAAGAAGGGTGGTCTTTCCGGCTCCTGATGCCCCGACGATAGAGATCACAGCACCCTTTTCCACGCACATGTCGATCCCCTTGAGCACTTCAAGGCCGCCGTAGGAACGGTGGATGTCTTTAGCTTGAACGATGGGTGCCATTACAGCGCAAAGATAGGAAGAAAGGTCTTGGAGCCCTTTTCTCGCTTTGATTGGTGAAGGATAGGGGCAGGCATTTACTCATTTTTTGTTCCCATCCTTCCTTACAGAACGGTGATCTTCCTGATAGTCCTTCCTTTTCGGATACTGTCGGGCAGAAATAGAGGCAGGCTTTGGGATGAGCTGGCTTTCTCTTTGGGCGTTATCGGGAAACGCTTACATTTGAAGCAGCCAAAGCACGTAGACCATGAATCTCCACGAGTATCAAGGGAAGTCCATTCTTAAAGAATTCGGAGTCAAAGTCCAGGATGGTATCGTTGCCAGCAGTGTCGACGAAGCCGTCGAAGCTGGCAAGAAGCTCCAGGCGGATACCGGAACGCCCGTTTTCGTCCTCAAAGCCCAGATCCATGCCGGTGGCCGCGGCAAAGGTGGGGGGGTGAAGCTTGCCAAGGATCTTGACGAATTGAAAGAAAAGGCTGGGGAGATCATTGGGATGGACCTTGTAACTCCGCAAACCGGGGAAGAAGGCAAGAAGGTCCACAAGATCATGGTCGCGGAGGATGCCTATTATCCGGGTGACAGTGAACCGGATGAGATCTACATGTCCGTGCTCCTGGACCGCGATAGTGGTCAGAACATCATCATGTACTCTCCGGAAGGAGGGGTGGATATCGAGAGTGTAGCGAAGGAGACCCCGCATCTCATCTTTAAGGAGCCCATCGATCCTGCGGTGGGTCTTCAGGGCTTTCAGGCCCGGCGGATCGCTTTCAATCTCGGGCTGAAAGGGGATGCGTTCAAGGATATGCTGAAGTTCGTAAGTGCCCTTTACAAGGCCTACGAAGGATCCGATGCCAATCTCTTTGAGATCAATCCGGTCCTGAAGACCTCCGACGATAAGATCCTTGCGGTCGATTCCAAGGTCTCCCTCGACGATGATGCCCTATATCGGCATAAGGATTACGCTGAAATGCGGGATAAGACGGAAGAGGACCCCACGGAGCTCGAGGCGAGTGAAGCAGGGCTCAACTACGTCAAACTTGACGGCAACGTGGGTTGTATGGTAAATGGCGCTGGATTGGCTATGGCCACGATGGATATGATCAAGCTATCGGGAGGCGATCCGGCCAACTTCCTCGACGTGGGAGGAGCTGCTGACGCTGAGCGGGTGGAAAAAGGTTTTCGGATCATCCTCCGGGATGAGAACGTGCGGGCCATTCTGGTCAACATCTTCGGAGGGATCGTTCGTTGCGATCGCGTGGCCCAAGGGGTCGTGGATGCCTACAAGAACATCGGTAACATCGACGTGCCGATCATCGTCCGGCTTCAAGGGACCAATGCTGAAGAGGCCAAGAAGCTCATCGAGGAATCCGGTCTGAAAGTTGAATCCGCTGTGCTTCTCGAAGAGGCGGCCCAGAAGGTGAAAGGCGTTTTCGAGAATTAACCGCGATCCCAGAACTTTCCGTTTCTAAATGGGATCTATGCCCAGTGGAGCTTAAAAGCTCAGGGTCATCCATCGTGGCCTTTTCAAAACCCTCTTTCTTGTGGCCGGTTTTTGATTGGGATCTCGAGGAGATCTATTGCTGCGGTCTCTAGCGGAATGTTCTCAATCCTCGATCCCTTCTCCAGATAGAGCAGGGAAGCTCATTGCTAAAGGCGGTCCTGGAGCTTTGACCTTATTTTGCTCCTGGTTCTCTAAGTACCCTTTGACCTTAGCATGGGAGCATAGCGGCCTCTTACCCCGCTTTATCCTTCAACACTTCCTTCAATTGCTCCGCCGCATCTCCCGAAGGGCGTTCCGCATTGTTGTCGATGATCTTGCCATCCGGGCTGATCAGAATGAAGCGGGGGATGGAGTTGATCAGGTAATCGTTCGCTAGTTTGGAACCAAAAGCTTCTCCGTTAGCGATCAGTTGATGGCCTTCGAGCTCCTTTTTCTTCACCATTTTCTTCCACTTCGCTCGATCATCTTTTTCGTCCAATGAAATACTGACGAAGCTCACGTTCTCATCGGCGAACTGCTCCTCCAATTCTTTAAGATGTGGGATCTCTCTTTTGCAGGGACCACACCAGGTGGCCCAGGCATCGATGTAAACGTAATTGCCCCTCAGGTCTTTCAGGGATACTGTATCTCCCTCCCGGTTCGGATAAGCGAACCCAGGGGCTTCTTTTCCTTTGGCGATCGGTTTCCAGGCCTCATAGCGGGTTCTGAGGGAATCAGTAAGGTCCGGGAAGAGCGAACTTTCTTCCAATTCTTCCAAGAGGGGCTTTGTGTGCTCGATGCCTTCCCTTTGAAGTTTTGTGAAAAGGCTTTTAGCTAATAAGGCGGTAGAGACCGTATCGTTCCCGAACCGTTCATCGATCGCTTGCTTGCGGAGCGTTATCATAGGTTTCCCCTTAGCAGTACTGTCCCGTTCCTGCTTTTGTTGAGCCATATGATGGGCATAGAAGCGGAGGAAGTTGTAGAAATCCGGGATCGAGATGTCCAACCGGGGTTCTGGCTCGAGCTCTTTCAAAGGAGCATAAAAGTCGTCCGGAAGATCCAGGCTGTCCTCCTTATTTTCCGTGAAGTGGTGGTGGATGTTCTCGTATCGCAATCGCTGAACAGCTTTTTCCCACTTCATCCGTTGTTTTTCCCTTCGGACGAATTTCCGGGAGAGTTCGTGGGAGTCGAGGAGTTCTTTATACAACCTCTGGACCGAATCAAGCCCTTTGATAAAGGTTTCAGGGGAGCGCCCGTAGAGTCTTGTCGTCACCTCAGATCTATTCAATAAGTATTCGTTCTCTTTTGCTGCATCCCCACTGAAGCTCAGACTCTTCGCCCCATTTTTTATATCGCCTTCTATATGAAGGCTGTCGCCGGGCCTTAGAAAGATCTTCTTTCGGAGGAAGGTCAGATATAAGGGACGGGGCAAGGAGAACTTTTCTTCGAAGCGTCCGGCACTATCGAGGTGGACTTTGTATTGGAAATATTGGTAAAAGGGCTTGAAATAGGCTTTTTTGATGCTGTCCTTCGAATGGGCCAATTTTCCGGTGACCTTCACCGGTCCGGAGGATAAAGAGGGCTTCGTCTTTCCGTCCTCCTTATCGTTAGGTTTTTCGCTCCCTCCACAGCTTGTGAGGAGAAGGATCAAAAGGCTAAGGGGTTTGATGATCCGCATAAACTAGAGGTTTCAGGTGAAGATACTCGGAGGATCGAAGGAGACCCTTTCCTTCGAAAATAGCAAAAGCGTTGGAAGGGAATGATCGGGAAGGATCAGATTCCCGGCGCTATCGTGCCTATTACGAAATGTCCGAGCATTCCTATCAAAAATGTACGGCCGATGATCCACCCGTAATAACGAGTACCCGAACCGGAATCAGCAAGATTGATCCGATGGATGGACCAAGCCATCACGAAAAGGAAAAGAAGCGAACGTGGAATGCTATAGATCAGCTCGACATGTCCCGCTTCCAGGAGGGGGATCCAGTTGCGGGCAAGGAAGATCCATAAAAAGATCCATGCCCATAAACTGGGAGCCAGAAAATGGAGCCCCCTGGTCCATCGGTCCTGCTTTTTTTCCGGCGGTACTGTGCACCAGGGCCATAGAACGTATAGGAAGAAGAAAAGGAGAGTGCTGGCTTTGAAAAGAAAAGAAGAAAAAGCCAGCGGAACACCCAGGACCGGATGAAAGAATTTGAGGATCAGAGCGACCCCCAATGTCAGGAAAAGCACTCGCTCCGACCATTTCAATGAGTAAGGCATAGGCTTGGTGGATTGAAATTAACAAGGATACCGGAACTGAGAGAAAAGGGAAGTGCGCCTTACCTTTGTTGTCACAAAACCGAGCTACATGCATACCCAAAAGCTGCGATTCACGAACGAGGACGGTCAGGAACTCTCGGCAAGGCTGGAGTGGCCAGTCGATAAGGAACCCCGGGCATTTGCTCTCTTAGCCCATTGCTTTACCTGCAGCAAGGACCTCAAAGGATTGGGTAACCTGAGCAAGGGGCTGACAGCTGAGGGGATCGCGGTGCTTCGCTTCGATTTTACCGGTTTGGGGGAAAGCGAAGGGGACTTTTCGGAAACGCACCTTTCTTCCAACGTGGACGATCTTGTAAAAGCATCCGAACTCCTCGAAGCCCATTACGAAGCCCCCTCTTTGTTGGTCGGTCATTCCCTGGGAGGTGCTGCCGTCCTTCTTGCTTCATCGCGCATTCCAGGCGTTCAAGCAGTGGCTACGGTCGGTGCTCCGGCGGATCCTGAACACGTGACCGCTCATTTTCAACAGGACCTCGAGACCATCGAAAAGGAGGGAGCTGCCGAAGTGAATATCGGAGGGCGTCCCTTTACCATCAAAAAGGAGTTCCTTGACGATCTCGGTTCCCATCATCCGGAAAGTCAGCTTGCAGAACTTCGTAAACCGGTTTTGGTAATGCATTCGCCCCAGGACCGGATCGTGGGGATCGATAATGCCCGGCGCATCTATGAGGCAGCCCATCATCCCAAGAGCTTTATCTCCCTGGACGGAGCGGATCATCTTCTCTCTAAGCAAACGGATTCGCTCTATGCCGGAAAGATGATCGCTGCCTGGGTCACGAAATACCTGGCTCCTGTCCCGGAAAATTGGAATACCGAGCATCAGGTCGCCGTCCGGACCACGGATCAAAGCATGACCACGGAGATCGCTGCAGGAAGGCATCGACTCCTTGCGGATGAGCCGGAAAAGGCCGGAGGGAACGATATGGGGCCTGATCCTTACCGATTGCTCATGGCGAGTTTGGGGTCCTGTACTTCGCTAACCCTTCATATGTATGCCAAACGGAAATCCTGGGATCTAAAGGAAGCTCGCGTGCATCTCTCACACGATCACGTTTATGCCGAGGACCGAAAGGAAATGGAGACCAAAAAGGGAAAATTGGACCGTTTTACTCGCTCGATCGAGATGGAAGGGGACTTGAACGAGGAACAACGGGGGCGTCTATTGGAGATCGCTGATAAATGTCCCGTTCATCGCACGCTCCATTCGGAGATCGTGGTCGATACGAAAGCAATGGAGCAAGGTGAAAAAGCCAAGGACCAGTGAAGCGAACCCTATTTCTAGAAGAATTTCAGCTATGATCCCGTTCACCCGTTCTTGAGCTTCCACCACCTTCCACGGTCCTGATGGTCTTTGAGGAGTTTTCGGACCTTTTCGCTGTTCGGACGACGCTCCGGGACCTTGAGCTCGCCTCGCTTGATGTCCAAAATGATATCTTCAACGATGCGGTCCTCCTCCAAGGGGTCGTAACGGGCTTTTAGGTCGTGTCCGAAAACGCTGGCCACACCTTGCCAGAATACAGCGGGGAATTTGCCCCTAAGCTCTTCGATGATCTCATAAGAACTGTGCCCGGTCTCGCGGTCTATCAATTTCACGAGTACGCGCCCCTCACTGACGCTAAGGTCGGTTATCTCGCTTTTGAACTCCGCTTTAAGGTCTTCCTCGACCTTTTTCATATAGAATTTTTCCCTGGCCTCCATATCGATCCCTTCCAATTTTTTCTCGTAATGCTGGAGTAGGAGGCCGGCGACCTCTGCGTAAGGATAGACTTCGATGACCTTGGGTTTGAGCTCCTTGTAGCGTTCCTTGTAGGCAGGGTTCATTCGGGCACTGTCCGTACCTACGACAACAGCTCCTGTACGGAATTCGGGGAGGGTATCCCCTTGCAAAAAGATGGCTTTCCGATAATGATCTTTTTCTTCAGCAGCTTCTTTTCCCGACTGTGCAAGAAGTCCTGAATAGCCTCCTGCGAGGATACTTAAAATGAGGATGCAACTATGTCGAAAAAGCTTTGGCATGCTTCCTTTTTTACGAATGAGGGGGAAGAAAGTTCAAACCCTTTGTTCGCTCAATTGCGCTGCAACCACCGTGCCCTTCTACGTTTCCAATCGGCCATTTTTCCATCATCGCTCTGTGCCCACGTATTACCCTGGGATCTTTTCTTCTGTTGGTGAAGGTAGGCGGCCATGATGCCCGCGACCTCTCCTTCGGCCTCACCCTTTTCTTCAAGCACAGATGGATCCTGAAAATGTTCCTTCACAAAGTGGGTGTCAAAGGAGGCATCCCGGAAACTCGGGTGCTGGACGGTATAGCGACAGAACGGAAGGGTGGTCTTGATGCCCGCTATCCGATGGTCCTTAGAAGCCCGTACCATCCGTTCGATCGCTTGGTCACGGTCCTTGCCGTGGACGACCAGTTTCGCGATCATGGGATCGTAGTGGATCGGGATCTCCATGCCTTCCTCGAATCCGTCATCCACACGCACTCCGGGACCCTGGGCAGGACGGTAGGTCATAAGGGTGCCGATATCGGGGAGGAAGTCGTTCGCCGGATCTTCCGCATAAACCCGGGATTCTATCGCATGGCCCGTAATGGTCAGCTCATCCTGAGAGAAGCCCAGTTCTTCACCTCGCGCGATCCGGATCTGTTCCCGGACGAGGTCCACTCCTGTGACCATCTCCGTGACCGGATGTTCTACCTGAAGGCGGGTGTTCATCTCCAGGAAGAAGAAGTTCTTGTTCTCATCGAGCAGGAATTCGACGGTTCCCGCCCCTATATAATCGCAGGATCGGGCCACTCCGATAGCGGTCTGGCCGATCTGTTCCCGGAGTTCAGGGGTCAATACGCCTGAAGGTGCTTCTTCGATGACCTTCTGATGCCGCCTTTGGATGGAACATTCCCTTTCGAAAAGATGAACATAATTCCCATGCGTATCGGCGAGCACCTGAACTTCGATGTGCTTAGGAGACCCAACATAGCGCTCGATGAAGACCGAACCGTCCCCGAACGAGTTCTTTGCCTCGCTGATAGCCCGGCTCATTTGGTCCTCTAGGTCCTTCTCCTTTTCAACGATCCGCATCCCTTTTCCGCCACCTCCGGCTGAGGCTTTGATCAGGACCGGAAAACCGATCTCTTTGGCGATCCGCATGGCCTCTTGAGGGTCCTCCACGGCCTCATCGGTACCGGGGACCAACGGGGTGTTGTATTCCTTTACGGCCGCTTTGGAGGCAAGTTTGCTCCCCATGACCTCGATGGACTCAGCTTTCGGTCCTATGAAGCGGATCCCGGCATTTTCCACCTTTCGGGAGAAATCCCCGCTCTCTGAGAGAAAGCCGTAACCGGGATGGATCCCGTCCACGCCTAGCTCCTTGGATACCTCGATGATCGCATCCCCCCGCAAATAGGATTCATTGGAGGACGGAGGTCCGATGCGAACAGCCTCGTCAGCATAGCGCACGAAAGGAGCATTGCGGTCCGCATCGGAATAGATGGCCACCGTGGCTATATTCATTTCCTTGCAAGTCCGCATGATGCGGAGGGCGATCTCTCCGCGATTGGCGATCAGGATCTTCTTCATAAGGCGGTTTTCTGCAGCTGAAAGATAGAAAAGGTGAGGGGATAGGTCCAGTCTGAAGCAAAGTAGCTTCTTATCGGAACGCCGCTGGTCGAAAACGCTCAAGATCCTCGCAGAAGCTCTAATTTCGCGCCCCAACAAAAAAGCTCCTATGTCCCTGAAGTGCGGCATCGTTGGCCTTCCGAACGTCGGTAAATCGACCCTTTTCAACTGCCTCTCCGAGAATCAGGCCAAGTCGGAGAACTTCCCTTTCTGCACGATCGAGCCGAACGTGGGTGTGATCGAGGTGCCTGACCCCCGCTTGGATAAGATCGCTGAACGCTACCAGCCGAAAAAAGTGGTGCCAACCGCCATCGAAATGGTCGATATCGCCGGGCTGGTTCAAGGGGCGAGCGAAGGAGAGGGATTGGGCAACCAGTTCCTGGCCAATATACGGGAGACCGATGCGATCGTTCATGTTCTGCGCTGCTTTGAGAATGATAATGTAGCCCACGTGGATGGTTCGGTGGACCCGGTCCGGGATAAAGAAGTGATCGATGTTGAGCTTCAGCTCAAGGACCTTGAAACCGTCGAGAATCGCTTGCAAAAAGCGGAGAAGGAGGCCAAGAGCGGGAGCAAGGAAAGCAAGATGCTCGTGGAGCTCCTGCATCGGATCAAAGGAACGCTGGAAAGCGGAAAGTCGGCCCGGACCGTTGATCTGAACGAAGAGGAGAGCAAGATGCTCAAGGAACTCCAACTTCTTACGCGGAAGCCGGTCCTCTATTGTTGCAATGTGGAAGAGGGGTCGGCAGCAACGGGCAACGAAAAGGTCGAAGCGGTGGAGGAGGCCGTTAAGGACGAAGGGGCCGGGGTGATCACGGTAGCAGCAGGGGTAGAGGCTGAGATCGCTCAACTCGAAGCGGACGACCGAAAGGAGTTCCTGGACGACCTGGGGCTCGAAGAAGCCGGGGTCGATAAGCTGATCCGGGAGTCCTACGCGCTATTGGACCTCTGTACCTTCTTCACAGCTGGTGAGCCGGAAGTGCGTGCCTGGACCGTGAAACAGGGAAGTACAGCACCTGAAGCTGCCGGTGTGATCCACTCCGATTTTCAGCGCGGCTTCATCAAGGCCGAGGTCATCAAGTACGAGGATCTGCTTCATTACGGTTCGGAACAAGCGGTGAAGGATGCCGGAAAGATGTCGATGGAGGGGAAGGCGTACATCGTGAAGGATGGGGACATCATCCATTTCCGTTTCAATGTTTGATCTCCGTTATCTCAGGATTTATCTTTTAGCTTCGGGCCGATGCTGGTCCATCGCTGTTCACACCTGATCGGTCTCTTTCTATTCCTTATCCTTCCCTTCGGCGGGGAAGCATCCACGAAAAGGGATTCGCTTCGAAAGGTCTGGGAGGAGCCGGAGCGGGTGGACTCAGTCCGTTTGAAGGCCCTCAATGAACTGGCTTGGGCTTGGCTCCGACGCTCCCCGGATTCCGCTCGCGAATGGTGTCGGAAAGGGATCGGTTCATCGATCGCTCACTCCGATCCCCGGTCGATGGCCGTCCTTACCAATACCCTCGGGGCGACCTTTTATTACCAAAGCCGTTACGATAGCGCACTGAAGGCTTATAAGCGCTCCGTGAGGATCTTCAGGGAAAGGACGGACACATCGAAGAAGCAAGCGATCATTGGCCTGGCCAGTGCCCTGAATAACATCGCCCTGATCCAGGAGGAACAGGGGAACTTGCCGCAGGCCCTGGAGAATTTCCAGCGAAGCCTCGACCTGAGAGAGCGAGCAAAGGACAGTTCTGCCATAGGCAGCAGTTATCTGAACATGGGTGAGCTCTATTTCGAGCGGAGCGCGATCGGTAAAGCGCACGATCTCTACAAAAAGGCCCTTGAGATCTATCGGGAACTCGAAGAACAGGAAGGGGTGATCAAGGCTCAGAACAACCTGGGAATGACCCTCCGGTATGCGCCTGATAGCTTGTTGAAAAAGAAAGGGATCCCCCAAGAAGAACGGCACCTGGAAGTCCTACGTCGCTATGATCAGGTGAAGGAGTGGGCCAAGGGATCGGAAGATCCGCGTATGCTAAGCACAGCCCTTATCAATATAGGGTCTAGCTATAACGATCTTGCAAGTGCCAAAAAAGAAGTGCTCAAGCGGTATGCTGAGGAAGACCTGAAGCTTGACCTCCAACCCTCAGAAGTTCGGAAGCTCGCTTTGGACAGTGCGATGGCCTATGCACAAAGGAGTATCGAACTGACCGAAAAGCTCGGTTCCTATCACGGGAAAGGGAGCGCTAAGATGATCATCGGAAGGAGTTATCACCTTAAGGGGAAGGATGAAAAGGCCATTTCTGTTTTGGAGGAAGCTTATCGGGTCTTTGATTCGCTCTCCATCTTCAAAAGAGTAAGGGATGTGTCTGAACTCCTCTTTAAAGCTCATGAAAGAGAGGGTGACCATAAAAAGGCCTTGAAATGGCACAAGATCCACCTATCCGCCAAGGACAGTGTCATGGACCAGGAAAAGGAGAAAAAGCTCGCATTGCTCGAGGCAAGGCATCGCTTTCGCGAAAAGCAGCGCTTACGGGAGGCCAGGCACCAAAAGGAATTGGCCCTTGCTGAAAAAGAGGAGCGGATCCAACGGATCATCAGTTATTCCTCTGGTACGGGATTATTTCTGGTCCTCCTTTTTGCTTATTTCCTTTTTGACCGGCTTCGTCTTACAAAACGCCAAAAAAGGACCATCGAAGAGCAAAAAGCCATCGTGGAGGAAAAACAGGCCGAGATCATGGCCTCGATCGATTACGCGAGCTATATCCAGAACGCTCTTTTGAAGGAAGAAGAGGAGCGTTCGGCGGAATTGCCGGAGCATTTCGTGCTCTTTCGACCGAAAGATGTGGTCTCAGGAGATTTTTACTGGAGCATGGTGCAAGGAGGGAAGGTCTGGTTCGCTGTGGCCGATTGTACGGGGCATGGAGTGCCCGGAGGTTTTTTGACCATGCTCGGGAACAGCTTTTTGAACGAGATCGTCCCGCAACAAAAGGATCCCGATCCTGCGACGGTGCTCGATGAGCTTCGTGATCGATTTGTCCGCGATCTGGGAGCTGGAGCAAAGGATGGAATGGATATCTCCCTGATATGTATCGATCACGAGAAGAAGGAGTTCCAATGGGCGGGAGCGAACAACCCGCTTTATTGGGTCCGGGAGGGAAGCAAAGCGGCTCAGGATCAGGAACTGCAGGAAAACTGCAAGATCATTGAGGAAGGGGGTAGCGTTTTGATCGAATTACCACCTGACAAGCGACCGATCGGGAAGAGCGAGGACCAGGGAAATTTCACCCTGCGAACGGGCTCCTTCGCTCCGGGGGAGCTTTTCTACCTTCTTAGCGATGGTTATCCCGACCAGTTCGGAGGGGATAAGGGAAAGAAGTTCAAATACAAACCCCTTAAACGGCTGCTCCTCGAGTTGTCCGGGCAGCCCTTGAAAGATCAGAGGATCGCATTGGAAAAGCGTCTCGATGAGTGGAAGGGGCAGCTCGAGCAGGTCGACGATGTCTGTTTAGCCGGGGTGAAGGGGGAATGACCCCCTTTAAAAGGATCGTGCGGAAGTAGAGATATCCACGATCCCTGTGGATAATATGTCCTAACAGTTCAACGCTACAAACCCCGAACTGAGCTATTTTTAAACAATATGGCTGGTAGCAGGTCCTTTTAGCAGAAAGCGAAATCAAGGCAATATGGCTGAGGCGAACGAAGTACCGGATACGAGCACTTATACCGAATCGGACATCCGTTCCCTGGATTGGAAGGAACACATCCGGACGCGTCCGGGGATGTACATCGGCAAGACGGGCGATGGGTCATCGCGGGATGACGGGATCTA
The DNA here is from genome assembly GCA_964537825.1 of uncultured Weeksellaceae bacterium. Lineage (GTDB taxonomy): Bacteria > Bacteroidota > Bacteroidia > Flavobacteriales_D > CAYVSK01 > CAZIDL01. Next base: position 72,656 of record CAZIDL010000002.1, on the reverse strand, counting down.
TATCCTCATCAAAGAGACCTTGGACAACGCGATCGATGAGTTCGTTATGGGGAACGGGAAGCGTATCGATGTCGACATTGCTGATGATACGGTCATCATCCGGGATAGAGGCCGCGGGATCCCGCTCGGCAAGCTGATCGATTGCGTTTCCCAGATCAACACGGGGGCCAAGTACGATTCCAAAGCCTTTAAGAAATCCGTCGGTCTGAACGGGGTCGGTACGAAAGCGGTGAATGCCCTTTCTTCCTATTTCAAGGTGGAATCTTTCCGGGACGGCAAGATGAAGCGAGCTGTTTTTGAACGCGGAGAGTTGCTGGAGGAAACGGAAGAGCTCCCCAGCGATGAGAAGCACGGAACGAAGATCACCTTCACCCCCGACCGGGAGATCTTCAAGGACCTTCGTTATCGTTCCGAGCACGTAGAACGCCTCGTGCGGAACTATTGCTACCTTAACCGGGGGCTCAACATCCATTTCAATGGGGAGCGCTATTATTCTGAGAACGGCCTCCTCGATCTACTTCAAGAGAACCTCAGTCAGGAACCGCTTTATCCCATCGTTCACCTTGAGGATGAGGACATCGAAGTGGCCTTCACCCATACCGAAGAGTACAGCGAGGAGTATTATTCCTTCGTGAACGGTCAGCACACCACCCAGGGAGGAACCCATCTGGGGGCTTTCAGGGAAAGCTTGGTGAAAGTCGTCAAGGATTTCTTCCAGAAGAACTATGAGGCTACGGATGTGCGCCGCTCGTTGGCCGCTGCCGTCTCCGTTAAAGTGGTCGATCCCGTCTTCGAAAGCCAGACCAAGACCAAGCTCGGTTCGACGGAGATCGAACCCGGAGGCAAATCGATCCGGGCATTCGTCATGGATTTTCTGAAGGAGAAACTCGACAATTACCTCCATCGGGAGCAGGATACCGCAAATGCCATCCATGAAAAGGTCCAGCGCTCCGAGAAGGAACGCAAAGAAATGGCCGGGATCCGAAAATTGGCCAAGAAACGGGCTAAACAGGCCAGCATCCACAACAAGAAACTCAAGGATTGCAAGATCCATTTGAACGACAAGAAGAATGATGAACGGAAGAAGGAGAGCACGATCTTCCTGACCGAAGGAGATTCAGCCTCTGGGTCGATCACGAAAGCGCGGGATGTGAACACCCAGGCCGTCTTCAGCCTGAAAGGGAAACCCCTCAATGCATATGGGCTGACCAAAAAGGCTGTATATGAGAACGAAGAGTTCAACCTGATCCAGGCTGCCCTCAATATCGAAGAAAGTTTGGACGATCTCCGTTACAACCGCATCATCCTGGCCACTGATGCGGATGTAGACGGTATGCACATCCGGTTGCTCCTGCTCACTTTCTTCCTCCAGTTCTTTCCTGAGCTCGTGAAACGCGAGCACGTTCATATTCTGGAAACACCTCTTTACAGGGTACGGAATAAGAAAGCCACCTATTATTGCTACAACGAGGAAGAACGGCGGGACGCCATCCAAAAGCTGGGCGGGCAACCCGAGATCACGCGTTTCAAAGGTCTCGGCGAGATATCCCCCGATGAGTTCAAAGCCTTCATCGCTCCCGACAAGATCCGAACGGAACCTGTGATCCTGAACAAGGACAGCAAGATCCCGGATATCCTGGATTTCTATATGGGGAAGAACACCCCCGATCGACAGAACTTCATCGTGAACAATCTCCGCGTGGATAAGGACCTTGTGGACGAGGAGATGGCGAAAGGGAAAAAGTGAAGGTCAAGGACCGTTCTCGTCCCTGAAAAAATCGAGCGCTTCGATCTTCACCAAGTGGATCCCTTGGTAGTAGTAGTGAATGATGTCATCGTAAGGGACCCCGAGTTCGGCCATCCGCATGGCCCCTTCCTGCGATAGGCCTACCCCATGACCGAAACCTTTTCCCCTGAACACGACACTATCGTTCCGCTCTTTGATCGTGAAATAGGTGGAGTTCAGGTTCAGGTCCTTGCGGATCGATGCTAACGGAATGCTATCCCCCATCGGAGCAAAGAACTCCCTTCGCCCCGAAGGACAATAGGAACAGGCATGTTCTTGATACCAAGGGTCATCGCTCGGATAAGAATAGGTTCGCTCCAGGTAGTTCAGCCATTCTTTTTTCGGAAATATCCGTTTCCAATTGTAATGCTTTCCTTTCTGGCTGAAGGGATCGGTGACCGGACGCAGGTAGGAAAGATTCTTGGACCAGGCATCTTCGGAGGCTACTGTTCTTCCTCCTGAATTCGAATGATAAGCTGCTGTGATCAGTTCGATGTCCTCGTTGACCAGTACGATGCCTTTAGTGGCCTTGATCGCCGAATCGATACGGGGTTCGACGGTGTTCATCCCTTCGTAGACTTGGCATGCGACTTTATCACAAAGGTGGATCCCTTTATCGCTGAACTTTTCAAGGTTGTGGAGGGCATACGTGCGACAAATGACGGCCTGCACTTTGTAGAATTCGGGATGATGCCCCTGGCCAGCTTCAGCGAGCACAACCCCTGAAAGGTAATCGGACATGCCCACGCGATTGATGCATTGGATCCGCCCTTCCTTTGCACGGACAGTGAGCTCACCCGGATAAAGACGGTCCGCTTTGTAGGGATGCTTTTTCTTCAACCTGAAGGAGGCATTCTGCCCCAACATTTCAGCCCGCAATTTATGCCCGCTCTTCCATTCATCTTGCTTCCCCTTTATACGGAGCCCCTGCTTCGAATGCTGGATCCGGACGCTCTCTCCGCCCTCGTGAACGCCGAGTGAACGCTGGTCCAGAAAGAGCTCGTAGCGTCCGTCCTCTACGCTGAACGCCACCCGTTCCACCTTTTCCCCGAAAAAAAGTCCGATGCGCATGACCTCCGGAAGGCTGTTGCCTATAAAGGGTATGGAAGTGAGAAGGGCCAGCAGAAGCGTGCGTAATATGAAGGACCTTTTCTTGCTCATGCTCCTTCATGTCCGGTCAACGAAAGAATACGTGATGCTGTGAAGGCTGAGGCACCGGGTCCCCCAAGTTTTTCACGCAAAGCCTCGAAGGCTTTTTTCATGGGTTCCCTTTCCTTCCCACCAGGAAGGATCCGATCCAGTTCTGTTCTGAGGGCATCCCGGGTCAATCCACTTTGAATAAGCTCTTTGACCACTTCCTGTCCCATGATGAGATTGACCAGAGAGATATAGGGAACGTTCACGAGTTGGCGTGCTATCCAAAAGGAAAGTTCCCCCCCTGAATAACAAACCACCAACGGCACTCCGAAAAGGGCGGTTTCGAGGGTTGCTGTTCCGGAGGTCACAAGAGCAGCCTCTGCATGTTCAAGAATGGCGTAATTGGAGTCTTCAAGAACCGTGACCCCTTCGATGGAATCAGCTTCTACGAAAAGTTCATCGCTCAGAGCGGAACTGCGGGCCACGATGAAATGGTGGCCCGGATGATCCGCTTTCAGGTTCAACATGGCCGGGAGCATCCGTTTGACCTCTTGCTCTCGGCTTCCGGGAAGAAGTGCGATGATCGGGGCATCTGGCTTGTCGATGGACCGGAAAAAGGCTTTTCGCTCCGGGAGCTGTTGCCGTTCCGCTTCGATGGCATCCAATAGAGGATGCCCCACGAATTCCACTTCATAGCCGTAGCGGGCATAGAAGTCCTTTTCAAAGGGGAGGATAACGAAAGTCCGTTCGGTGAATTTGCCGATGGTATGGACCCTTTTCTTTTTCCAGGCCCAGACCTGAGGCGAAATATAATAGAAGACCCTGATTCCCTGCTCGTGGGCGAACTCAGCGATCCTTAGGTTGAAGCCCGGATAGTCGATCAAGATCAGGGCATCCGGAGGATGTTCGAGAAGATCCGCTTTGCACTCGCGAAGAAAGCCCATGATGCTCCGCAGGTGCTTGATCACTTCTACGAAGCCCATAAAGGCGGTCTCACGGTAGTGACGGACCAGATCCCCACCTGCTCTTTTCATGCGGTCCCCTCCCCAACAGCGAAAACGGGCATCGGGATCCTTATCCTTTAAGGCTTTCATCAGGTTGGAACCGTGAAGGTCCCCGCTCGCTTCGCCGGCTATGAGGTAATAATCCAAGGTCCGGGCCAGTAAGGGTCCTTATCGTTACCTAAAAAAAGCGAAAATAGACGATAAAAGGCAAGAAGATGAAGAAAACGAAGAGGACGCCTTTTGCGAATCGTTCGAGATCCCAGCGAAGGGCAAGGAAAAAGATCGGAACATCGAGCACAAGACAGAAGGAAAGGATCCGCCAGGTAAGGTCACGGGTGTTCACGAACTTTTCGAAGAAAAAGTCGGAAAGGCCTGGAGCTTGGCCACGCATATAAGTGATCCAGAAAAGGAGCAGGAAACTGAGTACAGAGCCGATCAGTCCTCCGAGCACTCCCCATTGAACGCTATCGAATCTTTGGATCCGCTCAGAGCTCATGATCCCAATCGTGAAGCGGTTCGATCTCGTAATGAGCGGTCATGTCGTATTGTACGGGAACGATCGATGCATATCCGTTCTCAAGAGCCCAGATGTCTGTGTCCGTCCCTTTATCGAAGTTCTTGAACTCTCCTGCAAGCCAATAATATTCCTTGCCGTGAGGATCTTTCCGCACTTCGAAATCATCCTCCCAATAAGCTTTTGCCTGGCGGCAGACCCGAATGCCCTTTAGTTCATCCAGCGATATATCGGGAATGTTAACGTTCAGGCAGGCCCGGTCGGGAAATTCTCTGTTGAGCGCATTGTGAACGACCTTTCGCGTGACATGCTCTGCGGTGCTCATATCGCGACTTATCCTGTAGTCGAGAAGGCTACAACCTACCGACGGGATCCCTTCCAGAGCTCCTTCGACCGCGGCCGACATCGTTCCGGAATAGAGGACGTTGATGGAGGAATTGGAACCGTGATTGATGCCTGAGAGCAAAAGGTCAGGTTTCCCCTGAAGGATGAGGGAGATGGCAAGCTTAACGCTATCCACAGGAGTACCGTTGCAGCTGTAGGAACGGATCTTCGGGTCGGGGTCCAGTTCGTACTCACGCATGCGAAGGGGATCGTTGACCGTAATAGCATGGCCCATACCGGATTGCGGTTTATCCGGTGCCACGACGAGCACTTCTCCGAATTCGCGGGCAACGTTCACCATGGCCCGGATCCCGGGAGTGAAGATCCCGTCGTCGTTGGTGACCAATATGAAAGGCTCTCGCTTCGCCATCCTCCAATTGCGGGGACAAAGCTAAGGAATTTGAGAGCCTGAAAAGGAGTATCCTTCTTAGCGGATATCCTTACCTTTGGAACGAACCGAAGCTTCAACTCATGGTCCGTAGGCTGATCTATTTACTATACGTCCTTTTTTTTCTCGGACCGATCGCTGCAAAAGCTCAGGACAGTATCGATGTAGCGAATGAGATCGAGCGGGCTACGGTCTTCTTCTCAGGAGCAGAGATCACCCGGAAAGGAAGGGCTCGGCTCGACAAAGGTCGTAACGTCCTGATCTTCAAAGGGCTTTCTCCCCATATTCGAGAGAACAGTTTGCAGCTCAAAGGAGGTGAGGGGTTGCGGATCCGTTCGGTCGAAAAGCGAATGCGTACGCGGGGAGCTGAAGGAGAACTCCAAGAACGGATCCGGTCCAAAAAAGATAGCCTTGAGGAGACCGAGTTCAAACTTTCCCTGCGGCAGAGCATGAAGAAGGTCTATCAGGAGGAGCGGAGCATGATCCTCGAGAACAAGAACATCAAAGGCGAGCAGACCGGGACGGACGTCGAGGATCTTATGGAATTGGCCGTTTATTACCGCAAGCGGTTGAAGGACATCGAGTATAAGCTCATCGAAGTAAAGAACGACATCGAAGAGCTCAATGATGAGCTCCAAAAATTGCGGAATAGGACCCGAAAATTGGAGCAGAAAGGGAAAGAGCGCGTTTCCAATATCATCGTTGCGGTCGATGCAGAACGGGGCGGGAGCGAAAAGCTCACCCTGAGCTATTTCTCTTCGAGAGCTGGGTGGCGGCCTGCTTATGAACTGGATTGTCCTTCCCTGAGCGAACCTGTCCACCTTACTTACAAAGGAGAAGTGTGGCAAATGACGCAACGCGATTGGGAGGGCGTGGATCTTACCTTGGCATCCGGTCGCCCTACGAAGAGCGGAGACCGGCCCGAACTCGAGCCCTGGCGCCTTCGCTTCAAGAAAGAGCAGAACGTCTACAGTCAAAAAGGGGGAAGGAAGCGACAGTACAAAAAGGCCGCTTCCCAGCAGCGGCAGAAGCAAAAAGCTAAGGTTCAGGACCAGGAGGGTGCGGGAACCATGAGGGAGGAGGCCTCCCCATCCTCGGGATCCGTACCCCAAGGCCGGGAGGGCAGTGCTGTTCACACGCGCTTCCCTATCGAGAGTGCCTACGATATCCCTTCGGGGCGATCGCGGCGTTCCGTCACCATCAAAGAACTCAAGATCGATGCGGAGCACGATCACTTGGCAGTCCCGAAGCTCGAACAGGAAGCTTTCCTTATCGCCAAGCTCAGTGGATGGGAGGCTACCGACCTTTTCCCGGGGAAGGCCAGCGTTCAATATGCCGGTCGCTATGTTGGTAAGACGCGGATCGACCCGAACATCACGGAGGATACCCTTGAGGTTTCGCTCGGCCGGGATCAGGGAGTTGTCGTTGAAAGGGAAAAAGTCGAGGACAAGACGACCTCGCAGATCATCGGAGGGAAGAAAGTGCTCGAAATGAAGATCGAGATCCGCCTCAAGAACAAGCGGAAAGAAGGCGTCCGATTGCGCGTAAAGGATCAGCTCCCGCTATCGGGGCGTGGTGATGTGGAAGTGAGCCTCGATGAGCGCTCTGGAGCTGAACATGACAAGGAGAGCGGGGCCCTTAACTGGCGTTTGAACCTGGAGCCGGGAGCTAGCAAGACCCTTCATTTCGCCTTTACCGTGAAGTATCCGAAGGAGCTGGACCCGGTCGGCCTTTGATACCGCTCGCTTCCTCGATCCGTGCCAGGATCTTTTCCCTTTCGTCCGGGTGATGCCATTCGATCCCCGCCGCTTTTCGGAACCAGGTCATCTGTCTTTTCGCATAATGACGCGTGTTCTTTTCGATCTCCCGGCATGCCGTTCCGAGATCCTTGGAGCCTTCTAAAACGGGGAAAAGTTCCTGATACCCGACCGTACGTAATGGTCGATGTTCACGATAGGGAAGCAGCGCTTTGACCTCATCGAGCAATCCTTCTCGCAACATCCGGTCCAGGCGCTCCGAGATCCGCTCGTTCAGTTTTTCCCGTTCCGTCCAAAGTCCGATCTTTAGAATATTGAAGGGGCGCTCCTTTTTTTTCTTTCCGCGAAAAGAAGAAAGAGGACGCCCAGTGCTACGGATCACTTCTAAAGCGCGGATAAGCCTCCGTGGATTATCTCGGTCCACCTTATCGTAGTGATGCGGGTCCTTTTCTTTCAATTCTTCGAGCAATGGGGAGCTACCACTTTCCTCCAGGGTTTGTTCAAGGGCTCCCCGTATTTCGGGATCCGGAGGAGGAAGTTCGTCGTCCAACCCTTCGAGGACCGCATCGATAAAGAGCCCACTGCCACCGACCAGAAAGAGGATGGGCTTTTCCCTGAAAAGCTCCTCGAGCAACTCCATGGCCTCCTTTTCAAAAGCTCCGGCAGTGAGCGGGGCTTCGATCGAGCGATCACCCATAAAATAATGGGGAACCCCTCTAAGCTCTTCGGTACTGGGCCTTGCAGTACCAATGCGCATCTCCCGGTAGAATTGGCGGCTATCCGCATTGATCACTGCGCTCCCGAAACGGTGGGCCATATCCACTGCGAGGCCACTCTTCCCGATGGCCGTAGGGCCAACGATAGCGACCAAAAGGGGTGTTTTCCCTTCAGAGGTCTTTGAAGAGATCGTCGACATCGCTCCCGAGGTCCCCTTCACTCCTTCCGTTCTGGTCCCGTCGCTCTTCATCTTCCTCCTCCCCTGTATCCAAGCCTTTGAGCGGATCCATATCATCAGCGGATTCACGGGGGGGTTCTCCAATGGCCATGGCCACTCGCGGATAATCCTTGTCCTGCTCAGCTTCTGTTCGTTTGACGAGGTCCAAACAGAAGATCCACATGTTGAGGAAATTATAAACGTAGAGCAATTTCAGCTCTTCATCATCCCCTTCTCCGCTCACGAGTTCTGCGATCGGAACATCATCCATGGTCCGCTGCCCTTCTTCTTCATCACCCATGTCGATCAGGGGGAATTCTTCCCCCTTGGCCCATTGATCGTCACTCAAATAGAAAGAGGACATCTCCTGGCCGCTCAAACCGAAAGCGCTCTGAATTTGCTCGTGCAGGTCTTTAAGGGTGGCATCCTCCGGGATCTCGATGTCGCGGAAAACATCATCCTCCGTATCGAGGAGCGTACGAAATTTCATTACGCGCATAGAGGAGCTTTTGGCACAAAGTTACAAGATCCCTTGAGCTCACACCGGACGCTCATATCCAACCTTTCCGCCTGAAATAAAGGAGCATGCCCAAGGCGGTAAGGAGCATGGTCCCAAGGACCGCTGGATAACCCCAAGGCTTGGTCAGTTCGGGCATATGCTCGAAGTTCATCCCATAGACCCCTGCGATGAAGGTCAAGGGGATGAAGATCGAAGCGATGATGGTCAATACTTTCATGATGTTGTTCATCCGGACAGAAAGGAGGGACATGTAGGTATCGAGGAGGTCAGATCCCAGTTCCCGCTGGGTTTCGAGGGAGCTTACCACCGCCACGGTGTGGTCGTGCACATCCCGCAAGTACCTGCTGGTGCGTTCGGAAATAAGCTCTGCTTTGGAGCTCAGGAGCGTCCCGACCGCTTCTCTTACCGGTGCGATGCTCTTTCGCAGATGGACTGCTTCCTTCTTGAGGGCGCGGATATCATGAGGCTCAACGCTTTGCGGGTCATTGATGATCGCGCTGTCAAGCTCCTCGATCCGGGTGTCCATATGATCGATAACGAGGAAATAATGATCCACAAGGGCGTCAAGAAGGGCATAAAAAAGGTGGTCGGAGCCTAAGTTACGGATCAGTCCTTTCTTGTTCCGCAGGCGGGTCCGGACCGGGTCGAAAACATCCCCCTTGCGTTCTTGAAAGCTCAATACATATCCATTCCCGAGCACGAGGCTGACCTGTTCGCTTTCGATCCTTTCGTCCCTGACCTCAAGCATTTTTAGGGTCAAAAAGAGGTGGTCCCCATGGTGTTCGAACTTCGGACGGTGGTCCGTATTCAGAATGTCCTCGACGAGCAGAGGGTGAAGGTTGAAGCGTTCCCCCAATTCCCCGATCCGTTCAACCTGATCCAATCCGTTCACGTTGATCCAGGTTACGCTGTTGGTGGACTGATAAGGGAGCAGCTCTTTGATATCACTTGCAAGGCCTTCCCGTACAGCTTCGGGCGTGTAGTCCACAACCTCGAAGCTCTGCACTTCCTCGCTCTCCTCACCCACGTAGAGCAGGCTCCCAGGAGGGGCTCCCACTTTGTTCTGAAGCTTCTTCCTACGCTTCAGGTTGTTGCGTGGCTTTCTCTTTTTCTGGGACATTCTTGGAAAGGTGAAAGATAGGATTTGAAGCGAACGATGCGCTTTGGCTTCATAATTTCGAGCGTATCAAAGATAATCCGTCCCCATGCGTTTTCTCTATGTATTTCCGCATCCGGATGACGAATCGTTTGGGCCGGCCGCTGCCATGCACCATCAGATCCAGGAAGGACATGAGGTGCACCTGCTCACGTTAACGCGTGGTGAGGCCACGAAGGTGCGCTTCGAGATGGACCTTAGCAAAGAGGCCATGGGGGAGCTTCGCTATCAGGAAATGCTGGACGTACAGAACGTTTTGGGATTGAGCAGCCTGGAGGTCCTTAGATTTCCTGATTCGGGCCTTAAAGAATTGGATCCACGGGTGCTGGAGCAAGCGATAAAGGATCACGTCCGCAAGGTAAGGCCCAATATTCTGATCAGCTATCCGGTCCATGGTATCAGTGGATTCCACGATCACCTGGTGACCCATGCTGTCGTTAAACGTGCTTATCTGGATCTGCTGGAGGAAGGCGGATTTCCGCTCGAACGACTGGCTTTTTATACCCTTTTGGACCAAGGGGGTGATCCCTTTGCGGGCAAGGCCTTTCCGGTCCGTCAATCCATGGAAGCGGAGATCGGATGTGCGATCTCTTTGAACGATGCGGATATTGAAGCCTTTCGAAAAGCGCTCGACTGTTATAGGACTTATCAAAAGGTGATCGAGCGTTCCGGTGTGAAGGATCGGATCGATCGGGTGGCAAGATTCGAGCTTTTCTATGAAAGCCCGAAAACAGCTTATAAGGATCTAACGGAGGGGTTGATCGGCTGAAGGGCGCTCCTCCTCCTCCAGAAGCTCGCCCAGAACCTCTTCCACATTCCGCGCGTCGGGGAATAAGCCAAGCACTTTTCTCAATACAGCGTCCACGGAACTGTCAGGGCAGGAAGCTCCGCTCGTGAGCATGATGTCCACGGGTCTCCGATCGGGTATAAAACGATCGGTCCTGATCTCCTGGTTTTTGTGGATGTCGAAGTGATGGATCCGCTCCCCTTCGATCTCGTCAGAAGAACGGATGAAATAGGAGGGGACCTTTTCTTCACACAACTCAACGATGTGGGAAGTATTGGAGCTGTTATATCCCCCTACGATCAAGGCGAGGTCAGCGTCTTGGTCGAGCAACCCGAAGGTGGCCTTTTGATTATCGTTGGTGGCGTAGCATAGGGTGTCGCTGGTATCAGCAAAATGCTCCTTTACCCGATCTTCTCCGTAACGCTCGACCATGCATTGCTTCAGGTGATCGGAAATGGCTTTGGTCTCGCTGGCCAGCATGGTGGTCTGGTTCACTACACCTACCCGTTCGAGGTCTTTTTCAGGATCAAAACCCTCCGAATAGCGTCCCCGGAACCGCTCGTGGAATTCGTGGGGAGGCCGTTCTCCTTTTACAAAGGCCCCTAAAAGTTCGGTCTCCTCCATGTTCCGTACGATAACTGACTTGGCACTCCGGCGGCTGTGCGAAAAAGTGGCACGGGTCTCTTCGTGCTCGGGCTTTCCGTGTATAACGATGGTATGATCCTTATCCCCCAGTTTGTTCGCGCGTTTCCATACGGCTGTTACAAAGGGGCAGGTGGTATCGTAGCTCTTCACTTCGATCCCGCGGGCTTTCAGTTCCTCTTCGGTCTCGACAGTGGTCCCGAAAGCCGGTATGATCACGATGTCCTCCGGGGTCAGCTCGTCCAGACTTATGAAGCGGTTCCCTTGGGTATCTTGGATGAAGCGCATTCCCTTTCGAGCCAGGTCCTCGTTCACGATAGGGTTGTGGATCATCTGGGAGAGAAGGTAGATCCGTCGATCGGGATGTTCTTCGAGTGTTTTATATGCGATCTCGATCGCATTCTCCACACCGTAACAAAAGCCGAAATGGCGTGCGATGTGAAAACGGACCGGCCCGAAGTCGAGATGGCTTGGGCTGTAATCCTTTTTGCGCGGGTCCTTTTTATGACGGACCCGCTTTAATTCTCCGATGATGGAGGAACGGTACTGACCGGGTATGTCGAACTTCTTCATGCCCTACTACCTGCCTTACCCTACGAAGATAGCGAAGCTGACCCGGACGGATCAGAACTTGGTCCGCGTCTTCCGTTGAAGCAAGCGGCGTTGACGGTTCAGCCAACCGTAACGGGACTGGTAGAAATTGCTCTTTCCACGAAAGACGTAGCTGAAGTTGATGGAAGTGAAAATGTAGGAGTCGTTGTGACTCGGATCGCCCCGCGGACTACCCGCAGTGGTATAATTCTCCTGAGGAGGAAGGTCCTCCTTGGAGTTAGCGGGGTCGTTATAGGCTCCGTTGCTCCGGTCGGATAACTTTTTCGCCATCTCACTGTCCAGCTGGTCCTCTTCTGGATAGGTCGTACTCGCATCGTCCAAGTAATCCGTAAAGGTCGTCCGCCAGCCGAATTCCCATCCGAAGCGATATTGCTTTTTGTACGTGAAGTAAAAGCCGACCCCTTTCGGGATGGAAAAATTGAACTTCGGATACGGTTCGGACTGGCCTTCCGTTTTAAGCGGTCGCAGCTTGTGCCATTCGCCCTTGTAATAGGCTTTGGGGCTATGGTGGAAGACCGCACCTCCGATAAAAGCATAACTTCTAAAGGCAAGGATGTAGCGGCCGGTCCTTCCTACATCGTAAACGTTGTAGAAGAAGACCTGAGTCTTTAGAGCAAGCTCTTTGATATCGTTGCGAAAACTTAGGTTCCGTCCGACCCTTGGGCCGTAACTCGACAGGCTGTCAGCTCCCTGGATCCTTCCATAATTAAAGTCGAGCTGGAAGGAGAACAGGCTGTTCAACTTGTAGCGTAGGAAAGCACCCGCTAGGAAGTTGGTCTGACCCAACTTCATGTCGGCCACGAAATCGCGCCGGGGCTGGTCCTCTCCCCCCATTTCGCCAAGATAGTTCGATCCTCCTAATCGCACTCCTGCATCCCAGTAATATTGAGCCTGCAGGGAGCTACAGACGAATAGGAAAGGGAGAATGAAGATCCAAGTATTACGCATCATCTGTGAGCAAATATAAAAAGATCGAAGATCCCTTTTTTTAGCATGATCAGATGCTTTCCTGAAAGGGGGGTAGAGGTTCATCGCATCGGGTCATCCGGTAACTCGATATTGTCCAGGTATTCTTTCCATGCTGCAGGGTTCCGCAATGGTTCGATCCAAATGACCTGTTTCAGGGCCATATAACTCCACACTTCAATGTAAAGCCCTTCGTAAATATAAAGGTGTACCTCGTACCCTCCAAAGGTCCTCGATGATACATGTTCCCCATTCGTTCTCAGGCAATTGAAACGCTTGAGGAAGGGCATGTTCTTGAACTCCTGTTCCGTCATAATGGTTACCAGATCGCTCGATAGAGCATGATGATGAGGCAGATCAGGAACATGAGGATCGAGATCCGGTTGATCCCATGCATGAAGCGTAGATTCAGGTTCTTAGGCGCCTTTTTCTTGCGGAAAAGGTTCCGTAGGTCAAGGTAAGCAAGGAACTTCTTCAATAGTGTCCTCATAGGATCCTGAAAGCCTCTATCCCTTTCGAATATCGCTATTTTTGTAAGAATATGGAATTGCGCATCGTATCGGATTACGAACCGACCGGGGATCAACCCCGTGCCATCGAAGAGCTTTCAGAAGGCGTCAGGAATGGCGACAAAGCACAGACTCTGCTCGGTGTGACGGGAAGTGGAAAGACCTTTACCGTGGCCAATGTCGTGGAGAACGTGCAGCGCCCCACCTTGGTCCTGTCCCACAACAAAACCTTGGCAGCCCAACTATATAGTGAGTTCAAGCAATTCTTTCCACACAACGCTGTGGAATATTTCGTCTCCTATTACGATTACTATCAGCCTGAGGCCTACATTCCCACCAACGATACGTACATCGAAAAGGACCTTTCGATCAACGATGAGATCGAGAAGCTCCGTCTGAGTGCTACCTCTGCTTTGCTCTCAGGCAGGAGGGACGTTATCGTGGTGTCGTCGGTATCATGTATATATGGGATCGGAAATCCCGAGGAATTCCACAAGAACGTTATCGACTTAGAAGTGGGAATGAACTACCCCCGGAACAAATTCCTTCGCGACTTGGTAGAAGGCCTTTATGCAAGGAGCAAGGACGAACTTCAACGCGGGTATTTCAGGGTGCAGGGCGATACGGTGGATATCCATCTCGCCTATGCTGACCACGGGATCCGGGTCTTTTTTTGGGGCGATGAGATCGAAGAGATCGAATCCTTCGATCCCACTACCGGGAATACGTACCAGGGGATGGAGCACGTTCAGATATATCCCGCGAACGTTTTCGTGACGAGCAAGGACACGATGCATAGGGCCATGCAGGAGATCCGGGAGGATCTTGGAGAGCGGGTTGACGAGTTCAAAAAGGAGGGGCGCGACATCGAGGCCAAGCGTCTGGAAGAGCGGGTTAACTACGATCTTGAAATGCTCCAGGAATTAGGGTATTGCCCCGGTATCGAGAACTATTCCCGCTATTTTGATCGGAGGAGGCCCGGTCAGCGTCCTTTCTGCTTGCTCGATTATTTTCCTTCTGACTTTCTGATGGTCATCGATGAGAGCCACGTCACCGTGCCTCAGATCGACGGCATGTACGGGGGGGACCGTTCCCGGAAAAAGAACCTCGTCGAGTACGGCTTCCGATTGCCCGCTGCATTGGACAATCGCCCCTTAAAGTTCGAGGAGTTCCGGAGCTTGGTGAAACAGGTCATCTATGTGAGCGCAACGCCTGCGGAATTCGAGCTTCAGGAGTCAGGAGGGGTCTTGGTGGAACAATTGATCCGCCCTACCGGCGTTCTCGATCCGGAGATCGAAGTACGCCCGACGCAAGGACAGATCGACGACCTGCTCGAAGAAGTTGCATCCCGTGCGGATCAGGGAGAACGTATCCTCGTGACGACCCTTACCAAACGGATGGCCGAAGAGCTTACCGAACATATGGACAAGATGTCCGTTCGTTGCCGCTACATCCATTCGGACGTAGATACCATCGAAAGGGTGGAGATCCTACGGCAACTCCGGAACGGAGAATTCGATGTGCTCATCGGCGTTAACCTGCTCCGCGAAGGCCTGGATCTCCCTGAAGTATCCCTTGTGGCCATCCTCGACGCCGATAAGGAAGGTTTTCTTCGCTCGGAACGGTCGCTTACGCAAACTGCTGGTAGAGCCGCGAGGAATGTGAACGGGAAGGTGGTCATGTACGCTGATAAGATCACCGGATCGATGCAGCGGACCATCGAGGAGACGGAAAGGAGGCGCCGCAAACAGATCGCTTACAACGAAGAACACGGGATCACCCCGCAGGATGTTCGCAAGTCCAAGGAGGGGATGCTGGACGGGTCCGGGATCGAACAAGCCGACCGCTCAGAGGGGATGGAACAAAAACCGGCCAAGGCTTATGCCGGCCCTGATAATGAGGCGGGTATGGCCGCAGATCCGGTGGTGGAGTACATGAGCGAAGCCCAATTGCGCAAAAGCATCGAAGAGACCCGCAGATCGATGGAAAAAGCCGCTCAGGACTTGGATTTCATGCAGGCGGCTTCCCTTCGGGACGAAATGTACCGCCTTCAGGAATTGCTGGAAAACCGGAATGGTGACAAGGAAGCAGCAAAGAACAACTCGTGAACGCATCCTTGAAGCATATGGCCCTTTTGCTTTTTGCCTCCATCGTTCCATTTGCGTGTTCTTCATCCCGATCAGCAGGTTCTGAAGGAGAACAAGAGGTTGCTCCTGAGGAAACGACGGATAAGGACGTTCGGCAATTGGAAATTCGGGAGGATGGATGGGACGAAAAAGGATCGGATCCCTTCCGTTTTGAGAAGGTGAGAGTGGATGGGGACCTATTAGAGCTGCAAGTTCGGTACAGCGGTGGTTGTAAAGAGCATCGCTTTCGGCTTATGTCGGATAAGGCCTACAGCAAGAGCTCGCCTCCTTCGGTTCAGCTCTTTCTTTCCCACAACGCCAACGGTGACGCCTGCCGATCGCTGATCACGGACACGCTTCGGTATCAGCTTCGCAAGCTCCGTCACCCCGATAGCGATAAGCTGATCCTCCACCTCCATGGCTCCGACCAGCAGCTCCGCTATGTTTATTAAAAAGGCCATAGCACGCTCGATCTTATCGATGCTGGCTTGCTCCTTCTTAATTTCAGGGAGTGCCCAGATCCAATATGGGGGCGAACCTTTTGGAGGCCCTATCGATCCGAACTCTACTGAGGTACCTTTTATCGAATATCCAAGGGTCGATACAAAAGGGTTATTAAAAGCTGATTCGATCAAAAGGGCTGCAGGTAATAAGGTGTTGCGTTTTGCCAAGAACCGTTCGGTGAGCATCGATATCAAGGAAAGCGGAAAGCGTTCCAGGACCTCTGATGGGAGAACGGTTTGGAGGCTGGGGATCCGCAGTGTGGGAGCCAGATCGCTGAACTTCGCTTTTCGCCCTTTCGATCTAGTGAAAGGGGCGCGTATATTCATCTACACCCCGGATCAGCGCAAAGTGCTGGGGAGTTTTACACGCGCGAACCGGTCGCCAGGTAGGAGTTTGGCCACCATGCCGGTACCTGGGGATCGAGCCGTTATAGAGCTCATCGAGCCAATAGGAGGAAATGGGAACAGTGAACTGGTCCTAAGCCGTATTTCCCATGCTTATAGGGACTTTCTGAACAGGAGCATCCAAGGGAACAGGGGTTACGGAGATGCCGGGGATTGCAACCTGAACGTTAACTGTCCTGATGGAAAGCCTTGGCGGATCCAGAAGCGAGCTGTGGCCATGGTCATCGATAACGGTAATCGCCTTTGTAGCGGTGCATTGGTCAACAATACCGCCGAGGATGGAACCCCTTATTTTTTGACCGCAGCCCATTGTTTGGACAACGGGGGACCGCCTTCGGGATGGGTCTTCCTCTTCAACTACGAGTCGCCGGATTGCGTGGATGAACCCGGTCCGACGGATCAGAGTGTCTCCGGGAGCACCCTTCGTGCGAGGCACGAGGATTCCGATTTTGCTCTTGTGGAATTGGTGGATACCCCTCCGACCGCTTATGAGGTGTTCTATGCTGGATGGGATCATTCCGGGAACACCCCTGATTCGAGTGTCTGCATCCATCATCCGAACGGGGACATCAAAAAGATCGCTTTCGATGACGACCAGCCCGATTCGGCCCAGTTCAACACTTCGATCCCGAACGGTGAATGGAATGTGAAAGAATGGGACCGCAATACCACTACTGAAACGGGGTCGAGTGGGTCCCCGCTCTTCGACGAGGAAGGCAAGATCATCGGCCAACTACATGGAGGGGATGCGACGTGCCAGAACAACGTCAATGATTATTTCGGGCGATTTTCGATCTCATGGGACTATCATACTCCTAATGATTCCCAACTAAAACACTGGCTCGATCCACTCGATACCAATGTAAGTCGATGGCAAGGCCACGACCCGTTGGTCGGGGATCATCCATACGATGCAGCGCTCACTTCGCTCTTGGTCTCCGGAACGGTCCTTTGCAATGATGGGTCTTTCAGTGCAAAAGCCGAATTCAGGAATCTTGGGGGTCAGTCGCTCGATAGCCTTGAGCTATATCTCCTGCTGGAAGGGGACACGATCGAAAAAAAGACCTGGAAAGGAAAGCTCGATCCGGGCCGTTATGATACCCTGGCCTTTTCCACACATACCCTTCAGGATACCGGGAAGGGTCAGTTGACCGGCGGAGTCCGGTCCCCGAACGGAAAGACCGATCAGGATCCTTCGAACGACCAGGCGACACGCACCTTTTCTTTTCGGACGAAAGCGCAGGTCCTGGAGATGGATCTTCAGACCGATTGTTACGGTTCTGAGACTTCTTGGGAACTTGTAGAAAAGGAGGGAACGGACACGCTCTATCAACGTGAAGAAGGGTATTATGCTGGAAGGAGTGGTTCTCCGAACGAAGGGGGGCAGGAAACCCTTCATGAATTTTGTCTGGTAGAAGGTTGTTATGAACTCCATCTCCACGACAGCTATGGGGATGGCATGAACGGGGGTCAATACCCCGAATGCAACGTGGACGGTGAACTGAGCATCCGATCAATGGAGGGGGAAAAGCTGGTGGAGCTCGGACAGCCTGATTTCGGTAGTGATACCCTCCTGTCTTTCTGTACGGATTCGGTGCGGTCCCCATCGCCTCCAGAGGAGGACCTTATGCAGGTCGTTCCGAACCCTGCACCCGGATGGATCCGTGTTCGGATCGAAGGAGAGCCGGGGAAGTACCGCTTGCGGATCTATGATATGACCGGACGAAAGGTTTTTTTCAGGAAGATCGTATTGGATGCTTATCGTTTCGACCGAAAGATCCTCTTGTCCACTTTGAGCTCTGGACTTTATCTTGTAGAGATCGAGGGGGCACTCGGCCGCTACCGGCGCAAGCTCCTTATCGATCGGTGAGATGCTGTTCGCGACCGATCCCTATCTTTGCTCATTATGGCATCGGAACATGTTCGGATCCTTGGGAAGGAGCAATTCGCGCTGACGATCGACCGGCTCTGTTATCAGGTCATCGAATCCTACGACCGCCCCCAAGAGCTCGTCCTCCTCGGGATCCAACCGCGTGGCCCGTACCTTTCAGAGCGGCTTGCCAGGGGGCTTCAGGGGATCCTGAATGGGGAGAAGGTCCAGCGTGGGGAGCTGGATATCACTTTCTTCAGGGATGATATCCGCCGAAAGGAGGATCCGCCGATCCCGAGCACGACTTCCATCGAAGGGAGTCTCGACGAAAAGGACGTGATCCTCGTGGACGATGTCCTATATACCGGACGGACCATTCGCGCTGCTCTAGACGCTATGCTCGCCTATGGTCGTCCGCGGACGGTTGAATTGTTGGTCCTTGTGGATCGTCGCTTCAGTAGGCATTTACCGATACAGCCTGATATGACAGGTATGACCGTGGACACTGTGGATCAGGAACGCGTGATAGTGAACTGGACCCAGGAAGGGGCCCCGCAGGAGGTCCTGCTTTATTCACCGGAGGAAGAGCGATGAGCGGATTGAGCGTCGAACATCTCCTCGGAACAGAGTCGCTCACAGAGCGTGACTATGAGCAGATCTTTCAGACGGCTGATCATTTCAAGGAGGTGTTGGAGCGACCCATCAAGAAGGTCCCTTCGCTTCGCGACCTTACCATATCCAATATCTTCTTCGAGAGCTCCACGCGGACACGGCTTTCCTTCGAACTTGCTGAAAAGCGCCTTTCCGCGGATGTCGTTAACTTCTCTGCTTCTGGTTCTTCGCTGAGCAAAGGGGAGACCCTCATCGATACCGTGGATAACATTCTATCCATGAAGGTTGACATGCTCGTCCTTCGTCATCCTTCTCCTGGTGCAGCACGCTTTCTTTCCGAGAACACGAATGCCGTTGTGGTCAATGCAGGTGATGGGACCCATGAACATCCCACCCAAGCATTGCTGGATGCCTTCTCCATTCGAGAGGCTCTGGGGGGTATAGAAGGAAAGAAAATATTGCTCGTCGGGGATATCCTTCATTCCCGTGTGGCATTGTCCAACATATTCTGCCTGCGCACCCTCGGTGCTGAAGTGAAAGTTTGTGGACCGCTTTCCTTGATCCCTAAGCATATCCGTTCCTTGGGGGTAGGAGTGGAGACCGAGCTCCGGAAAGGGTTGGAATGGTGTGATGTGGCCAATATGCTTCGCATTCAACTTGAAAGGCAGAAGGACCCCACCGGAAGGGAAGGGGATAAGGCTACCTTTTTCCCGTCCCTCCGGGAATATAGGATGATGTACGGCATCGACCGGGAGCTCATGGATTCCATCGATAACCCGTTCACGATCATGCATCCGGGACCGATCAATCGAGGTGTGGAGCTAAGTAGTGAGGTCGCTGATTCCGATCGCTCGATCATCCTCGATCAAGTTGAGAACGGTGTCGCCGTGCGCATGGCGGTCCTTTATCTGTTGGCCGGAAAGCTTGAACGCGAATAGCTATGCTTCTTTATTTTTGAAACCGAACAGAGGGAACCCCATGCACTTCGAGACCGAACAGAACGACCGTTTTGCGCTGATCACTTCGAGGGTGGAGAAATTGGATTCCACCAAAGCCCCTGATCTGAAATCCGAGATCGTTTACCTCAACAAACAAGGGTATCGGAATATGATCGTGGATCTGAGTGCATCCAAATATTGCGACTCTTCAGGGCTTAGCGCGATCCTGGTGGGAAATCGCCTCTGCAAAGAAATGAACGGGAGTTTCGTTCTCGCGGGGGTTCAGGATGGCGTTCAAAAACTCATTTCCATCTCCCAACTCGAAGAGGTCCTTAATGTGACGCCTACCGTGAACGAAGCCAAGGATCTGCTCTTTATGGAAGAAGTGGAGCGGGATCTTGGGGATGAAGAGGATGGTGACGAAGATCAGAATGGAAAGTCTTCCTGAGGGGAAGGGGTGCTGATGAAATTCGAACTGAGCGTTCTGGGATCAGGTTCTGCCCTTCCACGCCTCGATCGCAAACCATCTGCCCAACTCCTCAACCTGAACGAGAAGTATTTTCTTATCGATTGCGGGGAAGGGACCCAATTGGAACTTAAACGCTACGGCTTCAAATTCCAGCGCATATCCCACATCTTCATCTCCCACTTGCACGGGGATCATTATCTGGGACTGCCCGGTCTTATCGCTACTTTTCACCTCCTTGGAAGGGAAAAGGAACTTTGTGTTCATGCACCTCCGGAACTCCAGGACATCCTCCACTATAATATGGAGCGGACGGGGACGGAACTCCGTTTCCCCATTCGCTTTGAGCCGACGGACGGAAATGTAGCTCAGCGCATCCTCGAAGAGGAAGACCTGGAGGTTCATAGCATCCCCTTATTTCACCGTACCCATTGCACAGGTTTTCATTTTCAGGAGAAGCCCAAAAAACGCAAGATCCGGAAAGAGAAACTTGCAGTCTACGATATTCCGATCCGGGAGCGGCCGAAGCTAAAAGAAGGGATGGATGTTCTGGACCGGAACGGGGTAGCGGTCCCCTGTGAAGAACTTACCGATCCAGCTCCTCCTGCCTATAGTTACGCTTACTTTTCGGATACCGCTTACCGGCAGGGGACGGCCGAACAGATCCGGAACGTGGATCTCCTGTACCACGACGCGACCTTTCTTGAAGAGGAGAAGGAGCGGGCAGCAAAGACCTTTCATTCAACAGCTTCTCAGGCCGCCCAAGCGGCCAAGGATGCAAACGCCGGACGGCTCCTTCTCGGTCACTTTTCTGCAAGATATCGGGAGCTCACCCCCTTCCTGAAAGAAGCGGAAAAGGTCTTTCCCAATGTGCTCCTTGCGAAGGATGGCCTTCGCATACGGGTCGATCGTCCCGATCTCTTGCCGGGGTCCATGAACTGATCTGATCAGATTATTTAGGATCTTTCTAAATAGTTCTTAGATTTGTCCCAAGAATGGAACGGATCCGGGTTCTCATAGCGGACGGTCAGGAACTCTCAAGAGTCGGGGCAAGTAGTGTCATCGATCAGCACGAGCATCTGGAATGCGTTGCTGTGCTCTCCCATGGTGAAGGCCTCAAGGAAGCGATCGAAAAGGAGGTTCCGGATGTGGTTTTGATCGACCATACCTCCAGTGGATTTTCCATCGAATGCATCCCTTTTGTGTTGGAGCACCATCCGGATACCCGCTTCGTTGCGATCACACCTGATCGCTCTGGTTTAGCGATCCAAACGGCGCTACGTTCAGGGATCATGAGTTACATCAAAAAGGATTGCAGCGTCGAGGAGATCTGCAATGCCCTTATCGAAACGGCAAAGGGGCATAAGTTCTTTTGCGGAAAGATCCTGGAAGCCGTTAGTGAAGTGGGCATCGAACCTGACAGCATCGAACGGGAATACCTGGATTGCGAAGCCGTATCCCTTTCAGAGCGGGAGTCCGAGATCATCAAGCTGATCGCTGAAGGTTATACCAATCATCGGATCGCGGAGAAACTCTTCATCAGTGACCATACCGTAACGACACACCGAAAGAACATCATGAAGAAACTCGGAGTGCGAAATACGGCTGGTATCGTTCTTTATGCGGTCAAAACGGAGCTGGTTTCCCCGAACCGATTTTTCTTTGCTGGAGCGAACAGACCTTCTTCTGAACACGTAACAAATTCGGAAGAAGACCCGCACTCTTTTTCGGTTTGAAGATCCAGCAACTTATTCAAAACCTCCTTTTCGCGCTTTTTCTTTCGTTCATCATCCTTTCTTCAGGTTGTGATGAAAAGCAGGGATGCATGGACCCTAAGGCTAGCAATTACGACCCGGAGGCAGAAAAGGAGGACGGTTCCTGTCGATACAAAGGGAACTCAGGCGCTCCCCCTGAGACCTATTCCTTCGAGGATGCTGAGCTCCGGGTAGGACGGATCCGCATCGAGCTTCTCGATCGCCTTTGTAAGAAGGTGGCCGCTGGGAAGAACGGGGCGTCCATCTCCTTTCAGGAGCTTTTGGACCTTTATCGGAACAATGGTATGGTAGGAAATGGGGAAACGGATCTGGAAGGAACGCTCAATAATGGGGATTCAATACGTTTCCTCGGGATCTTGCAATCCATCTCCAACAGGAGCGGATCCCCTGGAGCATTGGTCGCGGGATCTTTCGTTGGTCCTGATTCGATCGCCTTTCTTCCCCTCGTACGAAATGGACTGATGGGGGCTTCTTTTTTCCGTTACGCTACGGAAGAGTTGCTCGAGGGGCTGGAAATGAAGGATCACAGCGACCCGAACGGAGGGAAGGCAACGCCACGGGAACGTGATCTCGATGAAGCATTCAGCCTCTTCGGTGTCCCGAGGGATTTTTCCAGAAATACTTCTCCCGGGACCGGTAACGATCATGAGGAAGGGGCTTGGTTCTGGGGGGTGACATGCTTGCGTACGGATGATGCCCTGGAGCACTTGCCGGGCTTCTTTGCCGCTTTTATCGAGGGACGATGGGCAGTGACCCAGGAAAAGAAGCAAGAACGGAAAGCAGCTGTTCAAAAAGTGGAACAAGAATGGGAACGTACTGCAGCAGCCGTAATGGTCCGGCATATCAAAAGGACGATAAAAGCCATCGATCAGGGATCCCTTGGTGATCGCATCCAACATTGGTCCAAGGCCCATGCAGTCCTTCTCTCTTTGAACGCGAACAGCGACGGGATCATCGATGCTTCTTCCCATCAAGCACTTCGTGATCGGTTGGGGGATTCACCCAATGAAACCTCTGTGCAAGCTTTGAACGATGCTTTGGCCATCCTTCAGAGTGAATATGCCTTTAGCAACGAAGCTTTTCAGAGCTTGTAATAGGACCGATCCCGATGGATGGATAAATTCGTAGAGGAAGCCCGAGGGGTATGATGGACCTGGACCTTACGGCCTTTTTTGTTCTCCTTCCGGTCGCCTTTTTTATAGGGGTTGGGCTTCGGGGGCATTGTGTCACGGAATTTTGGTCCAAGGATCGATGTTCCCTGGATCTTAACGGACAGGAATTGCCTTCAGAAGGGTTGGTCGATGGACTCTTGATCGTGGACCCGATCAGTAGCAATGTCCGCTTTGCTGACGAGCGGGCTGCTTTATTCTATGGGATCTCTTCCAAAGAACTTGTTGGACGGAAGTACGCCTCTTTGCTTTCCGATAATAAGAGGTCTTCACATGCTTACGTACCGGGTGAGGTACACTACGAAGAGCATCGGAACGCCGAGGGAGTGGGGGTAAAGGTCTATACCACGACCTCCTCGGTTCGATACCGCGGCAGGGATGCGCTGCTCGTCGCTGTAAAGAATGTGCAGGAGCGTTCGGATAAAGAACAGAAGGCTGAGGTTCGTAAAGAGGTCATCGATGCGACCTATAATGGCGTAGGGATCTTACGCCTCGATAATGAGGATGTCTGTCCACTGATAGATGCGAACCCGGCGTTGGTAAGGGCTCTTGAAATGCCCGAGGATAAGGTCATTGGAGCCCCCTTCTTCGATCTTCTTCCTGAAGAAAAGGACCGGCGAGCGATCAAGGAACGGATGTTCAGGGGAGAAGGATGGAGTGGTGAGCTTCGGGTGGATGATGGGAAAGGAGAGCGTTGGTTCATCATGAGCATCGATCCGATGAAAGCATCCGATGATGATGCATCCTTCTTTGCTGTCGTATGTCAGGATATAACGGAGAAACGTTTAGCGGAGAATCGATTGGTCGATGCGATCGTACAGACGCAGCAGCGGGAGCGTAAACGGATGGCGAACGATCTTCACGATGGGGTCGGCCAGACCCTTACAGCTGCTAACGTTTACTTGAAGTCGATGGAGAAGAAGTGGAGGAAAGGAGAGCCTGAAAAGGCTATGCACCATCTTCCGATGGTATCCGAGCTCGTACACAAAGGTGTGGGAGAAATAAGGAGCATCAGCCATGACCTGATGCCCGACACGCTTAAGGAATACGGTCTGGTCCGTGCTGTTCGTCAGATGATCCAAGAGGTCGAAGAAGGAGCAGAAGGTATCCGGATCAGCTTCAATACGAAACTTGACCCGGAAAAATCAAGGAACGAACTGATCGAAGGAACGATGTATCGGATCTGCCAGGAGATCCTCAACAATGTTATCCGGCATGCTGAGGCAAGCCGACTGGACCTTGAGCTCAAGGAACAGGATGGGATCCTACAGTTAGAGGCTCATGATGACGGAAAAGGTTTCGACCCGGAAGAAAGCTCGAGGAAAGGTGGGTCCGGCATAACTGGCCTTCGTGAAAGGGTTGCTTCCGTGAACGGATCGGTGGAGGTGGATGCTGCCATCGGAAAAGGAACCTTTTTCAGGGTCTGCTTGCCATTGAACACGGAGCAAAGGATATGGGAGCGAAACATACCCTTGGTCTGAAGTTGCCAACTGATCCCAGATGGGCGGCTTTGGCTGAAGAGAACGTCCAGGAGCTGCTGATCGATCACGCTTTTTGCGAACAAAAAGCCGCTTCCAATGCCATTAGCATTGCGGTGAAGTTCCCGGAATATTCTGAAGTGGTGGAGAAGATGATCGAGGTCGGCCAAGAAGAATTGGAACATTTCGGAAGGGTCCATCAAAAGATCCTGGAGCGTGGGTGGAGGCTCGGCAAGGAGCGGAAGGATCCTTATGTGCGTGAACTGATGGGTTTTATGAAAAAAGGAGGTAGCAGGGAGCGTTCGCTCGTCGAACACCTCCTCTTGTCCGCCATGATCGAGGCTCGAAGTTGTGAGCGCTTCAAATTGCTCCATGAACGGATCCAGGACGAGGATCTGCGGACATTCTATTACGAGCTTATGGTGAGCGAAGCGGGGCATTATAGACTTTTCCTGGACCTGGCCAGGAAGTACGGAACAGGGATCGATGTCGATGGCCGCTGGCAGGAGTACCTCGATGAAGAGGCCCGGATCATCGCTTCTTTTGGCGATCCGGACAGCACCATGCACGGGTAGAGCACTTTATGCAGGGGAGGAATGCTCCTCTTCGGGGCCTAGGGTCTTAAATTCCGGAACGAAAGCCCTTATCTTCCTGACGAGCTCTTCTTTATCAGGGTCCCCCAAGGATGCTTGTAGGTCTTCGATGAACGCCTCCACTTCATTCCAGGGATAGATCTGTACTTGCGCTACCATAATGCGCGGGTGATGGGTAGGTAGACTGTTCTCCTCTTTCGTTAGGAGCTCTTCGTACAGTTTTTCTCCAGGACGCAGACCGGTCACCTTTATTTTGATGTCTTCGCCAGGTCGGAGTCCCGATAGTTTGATCATTTTTCGGGCAAGATCGATGATCCGGACCGAACGTCCCATATCGAAAAGGAAGATCTCCCCACCTTTTCCCATGGCACTCGCTTCGAGAACGAGTTGCGCTGCCTCTGGAATGGTCATGAAGTAGCGGGTCACTTCGGGATGGGTGATCGTGATGGGACCACCCGCCTCGATCTGCTTCTGGAAAAGAGGTATGACGGAGCCCTTGCTTCCTAAGACATTACCGAAGCGGGTGATGATGAAACGCGTGTTCGTTTCACTCCCCCGGGCCCGTGCATAGATCTCGGATATCCGCTTGGTCGCCCCCATGATGCTGGTCGGGTTCACCGCTTTGTCGGTGGATATGAGTACGAATTCTTTGACCCCTTGTTCGATAGCAAGCTCGATCACAATACGGCTTCCCAGTACGTTCGTAGCGATCGCTTCATGCGGATTTCCCTCCATGAGAGGAACGTGCTTGTACGCAGCAGCATGGTAGACAAGGTCGGGTTGATAGGTCTCGAAGGCTTCTCGCATCCGTCTTTCATCACGAATAGAGGCAAGGATCGTTCGGATCGGGACTTTGGGATGTTTGCCGCGTAGTTCGATCGAAAGTTCGTGAAGGGCTGATTCATCCTGGTCCAGCAATACGAGGCACTTGGGCACGAACTCCAAAAGCTGCCGAACGATCTCGCTTCCGATCGATCCAGCGGCCCCCGTCACCAGGATCGGGCGATCAGCGATGCTGCTTCGGATCCCCTCATGATCGAGCTTGATAGGATCCCGTTCGAGGAGGTCTTCTATACGGATCTGCTCGATCTGTCTGAAAGAAAAGCTCCCGTTGATCCAGCGGTCGACCGTAGGGACCGTGAGCACGTTCACCTCGAACTGCAGGCACTGATCGATGACCCATTGCCGGTTCTTCTCCTCAGGATCATTGATCGCCAGGATCAGTTCTTCGACATCCCACTCAGCCAAAAGCTCGGGGAGACGTGAGGTGGAATGAATACTGATGTTCTCCAGCTTCTTACCGGCCTTGCGTTCATCGTCGTCCAGAAAAGCGATCACTTTATAACGATTCGATGCATCCCGGTCGAGGGTCCGTTTGGTGATCGATCCGAGTTCCCCAGCTCCGTATATGATGACGTTGGACCTATCCTTTTTGGCGGTGCGGGACTCCAGATAAAAAAGTTTCAACGCGATCCGATAAGAGATCATCAGGAAGGTGGCACAGAGATAATCGATGATGAGGATCGAAAAAGGCACCAGGAACTTCTCGTTGTAGCCGTAATAACTGATAAGGTTCAATCCCACCACGAAGAGGGAACCGAGGGTCAGGGTAAGGAAGATCCTTCGCGTGTCCTCAGTGCTCGTATAGCGGACCAATCCTGCATAGGTGCTGCCGATAAAGAAACTAATGCCCCTCACCAGGATGTATAGAGGAGGGACCGTATAGATATAATGCGCTGATTCCCCAGGGATCTCAAAATTGAATCGGAGTGCGTGCGCAAAGAGGATCGAGAACGTACATATCCCAAGATCCAGGGTGAAGATGATCCAGCGGGGCGTTCCGGTTTTGGGAAAGAAACCTTGCATGAAGGATGTGGAGGATCGACCTTCGTCAAAATTAGGAGATCTCCATGGATGAGCTCTAGACACGCCACTCGGGAAATAGAAAAGAAAGGGCGGTTTTGTCGATCTCTTACCTTTGCGGTTCTTTGAAAGATGGAATCATGAAGGAAACTCCGCTTACCCCGAAGCACGAAGAACTTGGTGCCAAATTGGTGGAATTCGCTGGTTACCGGATGCCCGTCCAATATAGCGGAGTGAACGATGAACACCATGCGGTACGAGAAAAAGCAGGGTTGTTCGATGTTTCCCACATGGGAGAGTTCATTATCCAGGGGCCTCAGGCATTGGACCTGATCCAGAAAGTGAGTTCCAACGATGCTTCTGAACTATATCCGGGGAAGGCCCAATATTCATGCATGCCCAATCTCGATGGGGGCATCGTGGACGACCTGATCGTTTATATGCTCGAAAAGGAGTGCTACATGTTGGTCGTCAATGCCGCTAATAAGGATAAAGACCGCGAGTGGATCCTTTCCTGGAACGAATTCGATGCTGAACTGGAGGATCAAAGCGAGTCCACAGCTCTCATCGCATTACAGGGGCCAAAGTCGCCTGAAATATTTCGGGGGATGACCGATATCGATGCGGATGCGATCAAATTCTATCATTTCGAGCGGGGAAGCGTTGAAGGTGTGAATGATGTCCTGATCTCAGCTACGGGCTATACGGGTGAAAAAGGCTTCGAGCTCTACCTTCCGGCCAGGGATGCCCCTGCTATCTGGGATGCATTGATGGAAGCCGGACATTCCCATGAAATACGGCCTGCAGGATTGGCTGCTAGGGATACCCTTCGTTTGGAAGCGGGCCTTTGCCTCTACGGCAATGACATCGATGAAACCACATCCCCCTTGGAAGCAAGGCTTAGCTGGATCACTAAGTTCACGAAGGACTTCGTGAATCGAGCAGCCCTGGAGGAGCAAAAGGCCAATGGCATCTCTCGTAAACTCGTCGGCTTTGAACTCCTCGAAAAAGGAGTGCCCCGAAAGGACTACGATATCCTCGATGAGGACGGGAGCATCATCGGGAGGGTCACGAGCGGGACCATGTCACCAACGCTCCAAAAGCCGATCGGGATGGGATATGTCCAAAAAGGCTACGATAAGGCCGAAACCTCTTTGTGGATCGATATAAGGGGGAGACAGCGAAAGGGAAAAGTGGTCAAGCTTCCCTTTCTGAAACGTTGAACCAACATGGAAAGACCCCGCATCGAGGTCTGTTTCTCCCCGCTTTCCTTATCCCTTCATGAAACCGAGCATGAAGTTGTGGTGGTAGTGGACGTATTGCGGGCGAGCTCTGCTATATGTACGGCCTTCCAATATGGCGTGGAACGGATCCTCCCGCTCGAAACGCTGGAAGAAGCGCGCGAGTATCAACGCAAGGGGTACATCGTTGCCGCCGAGCGGAAAGGACAGGTCGTTGAAGGCTTCGATCTTGGTAACTCCCCTTTTCATTACATGAAAGATGAGCTCAAGGATGAGACGATCGCTATGACCACGACCAACGGTACCCGTGCGATACGGGCAGTTAGTTCTGATAAAACCCTACTTATCGGCTCCCTGAACAACCTCTCCGCACTCTGTGAGCGCTTGAACGCATTGAACAAGAACAGCTTGGTGCTATGCGCCGGATGGGAGGACCGCTTCAACCTTGAGGACAGTATCTGTGCGGGTGCGATCACAGCTGAGCTCCTCCTTGAAAAGGGATTTGTTTCCCATCACGACTCTTCCATAGCTTCCAAATACCTCTATCTTTCAGCCCGTAGCAATTATTTCGGCTTTCTCCGCTCTTCTTCACATCGTCGTCGCCTCAAGGCCCTCGACCTGAACGAGGATATCAAATATTGTTTGACACCGGATCGCACCGATCAGGTACCGGAATATCGGGAAGGAGTACTTACTTCGCCCCTTGAATAAACCAAGGAATTGGATTGAAGGTCCTTATCGTCGAGCCTTTCTTTGCAGGTTCCCACCGAGAATGGGCGGAAGGGATACAGGCTTTCAGTCACCACGAGGTAAATATCCTAAGCCTTGAAGGCCGCTATTGGAAATGGCGAATGCGCGGGGGGGCTGTTCTTTTGGCAGAACGTTACCTCGGCGAAGGCCACGAGCCCGAGCTCATCCTTGGGAGTAGCATGCTGGACTTGCCCACCTTTACAGGATGGGTCGCCAAAGGGGATGGGCTCATTCCTCCCGTAGTTCTTTATTGCCATGAGAATCAACTCCTGTATCCTGTACCTGATGAGCGTCCGGTCTTTCAAGAGCAAAGGAATTCCTTTGGATCGATCAATTGGCGTTCTTCCTTGTTGGCCGACCTGAACGTATTCAATTCTGAATTCCATCGCAAAGAGGCCCTTAACGCCTATCAGGATCTGATAAAAAGGGCTCCGGATCATCGAGAAGCGTTCATGGTTGAAAGGATCCGGGAACGATGCCGGGTGTATCCACCAGCACCTGACCTCTTAGCCCTCGACAGGGAATGTTCTGCTTCAGTGCAGAAGGGGAGGGGAATGGCACTGCTCTGGAATCATCGATGGGAAAAGGAAAAAGGGCCCGCTGGTTTTGCTTCCATCGTAAGGACCCTTATGGAGGAAGGTTATCCTCTGGATCTCATTCTCGCAGGACCTTCCGGTAATGAAGAGCGTATTCGCCAGGGATTGATGATGGACTTTCCTGAACATGTCATATGGTGTGGGCAAACCAAGGATCGGGATGAGTACCTGGCATGTTTGAGAGCGGCGGACCTTATCCTTGTGACCTCTGAACAGGATTTTTTCGGCTTGAGCACTGTAGAGGCCATGCACCAACGAACGATACCGATCTTACCGGATCGTCTGGCTTATCCTGAACATTTGTCCAGAAGGCTCCAGGAACTTCTTTATAAGAATGAGGAGGAAGCTAAGGAAAGAATGCGGAGCCTATTGAAAGGGTCCCTCCAAGTAGATGGTGAGGAAGTGCGCAGATCGGTAGCAGGTTACGACATCCGCGAATGGATCGGGGATTTCGACCGGCTCCTTGGATCACTGAAAGATACAGGCAAGAGCTAACTTTGCTCCTGATGCAGGAATTGGGGAAATATCTTCTTTTCGCTGGTCTTTTTTTGGCTTTTACAGGTGCTTTACTATGGGCACTCGGAGACCGTCTCAGCTGGTTCGGTGATCTACCAGGAGATATCAGGATCGAAAGAAAGAACATCAGGTTTTACATGCCCCTTACGAGCATGTTGCTTCTCAGCGCTTTCTTATCGTTGCTCATCTGGTTGCTCCAAAAGGTCTTCCGATGAGGGAAGAGGATGCACTTGTTTTTTTTGGTCTTCCTCCGGATGCGGATAAAGAACGGATCCGTGATGCTTATGAGCACTATTGCTTCGAGGTACGTCAAAAAGCTTTGATGAACCTAGCAGTCCCAAG
Organism: uncultured Weeksellaceae bacterium; assembly: GCA_964537825.1. Taxonomy (GTDB): domain Bacteria; phylum Bacteroidota; class Bacteroidia; order Flavobacteriales_D; family CAYVSK01; genus CAZIDL01. The sequence goes on along the minus strand of CAZIDL010000002.1, from coordinate 42,317 downwards.
GATCATGAAAAAGCGATCCGAAGCATTGGCCAATGCCAAAGAGGCGTATGCGACATTATTGAAAGAAGAAGAAGGCCCATTGCCCGAGATCCCTTTCGATGCACTCACATCCTTTGATCAAGCATGTGAGCTATTGGGAACGATCCCACCATGGAGTACAGCGGTCAGGATCTATGAACAAAGGATCGGATCGGCAAGATTAAAGATCGCTAACTCATTCACCGCGGTACCATTGGCTGAAGGGATCTCCACTGCGATGCGTTATCAGCAGGCCTACCATTGCATCCTCTACGAAGCGTTCACCCCTATCTTCGTCCGACCGGAGGCTTTTCCCCTCTCCCTTGCGATCATGAAAAAGGATCTGAAAGCAGGTCAGGCTGCATATACCGGAACTCTCATCCAGGAACTGGAAGAATTGGAAGAGCTCGGCCTTGGAAGAAAAGGTGTTGAAGGAGCTGCTGAAATGTTGGAGAACTTGCTGCCAAAAAAGGAGGGTTTAGCCTCAAGGCTCCTCAATGAAATTCAAAGGATCCATCAGCTCGGGCAACTCGATGAAAAGAAAAAAGGATGAAAAACTCTAATGGGCCTCCTTCCGTTAAAATGAAAAAAGGGGGTATGGATTATCTTAAGTACGAAGAGCAGCGGCAGAAATTGGAAAAAGCTTTGAACTGGCCGAACCTATACATGTTCAAATTCATCGTGCCAGCGCGCAAAAGGAAAGTGGACCAGGTGAAAGCTTTGTTCGATGAGGATGATGATATCAGTATCAAGCGTTCCTCCAAAGGGAATTATGTCAGCCTTACTATCAAGAAACTAATGTTCCGTCCTGAGGCGGTGCTCAATATTTATCAGAAGACCAGTAACATCGAAGGGCTGATCCCCTTGTAGTCATGTTCCGACGGTCTTTATGAAGATCCTTCTTGGAAAGCCTATTTTTGAAGGCCGAAAGGCTCTTTCCATGAACGATCTCTTACGCATCCTTGCTCCGCTCTTTCTTTTTCTTCCCCTATCCTCCGTGGGACAAAGTGATGATGGGAATGACCATCAGCTTGCTATAAGGGGGGATGTCCAAGCGGTTCAAGCTAGTTCCAGCGATCTTTTCAAAAACAATATGCAAGGGGTCATCGGAGGCGATCTTTCCCTCCATGTTCCTTTTGCCCGCAATTTCTTTGTTGCAGGAGGGGGGCGTATCAGTTTCTTCGAGCGGGTCGGGGACCCGAGCATCCTTCTTCAGAAGGAAACCACCATGATGAGCTACGGGCCTTTTCTCGAAGGAGGCTTCCAACCCTATTTAGGTGATATTTTTTTCCTGGAGGTCAGTGTTAAAGCTTCTTACCGCTTCCTTGAATTCCAGGCTCCGGTATGTTCCCAAAATGGTAGGAAGGAGGTTCATACCCAGCAAACCCCTTCAGCGGAACCTCAATTGGGACTGTGGTGGGACGCCGGAGATGGATTGAAGTTCGGGGCTATCGTAGGATATGAGCTCATGTGGGAGCGCTTTCAAAACGACCTTATCTGTGAGGACCCGGAGCCTTCGCTCAGTTCAGAGGACAATTATAGGACCTGGAACTTTGGCTTTAGCTTCAATGTCGATCTCAAATAGGAAAAAGACCCGGTTCAGAAATAAAGCCCGAGGTTCATTCCCAGAACAAAACGGAAATTCCCTCCATAAAGCCCTTTTCGGTCCGGGTCAACGAGATTCAATTGAGTTTCCTTGACCTCCCAGATGTTCCGTTTGTAGCCTCCGCCGATGAAGATGTCAGCAGCAAAGGTCCCCCAAAAGAACATTTGACGACCCAAGAGGAGGTTCGCGTTAAGGTGGGTCATTTCCATAAAAGGGACCATCTGGTTGTTCAAGGTGAAACTAGCATAGGCCATCGACACTTTCGGAGTTAAGTAATACCCGTTCGGAGCGTAAGAAGAAAGTGTCAAACCAGGTTCCATCCAGTCGAACACGCCTTTTAAATAGAATTTGTGGCTCGCCTGGAGGCGGGCTCCTCTTACTTGGATGTCGATGCTCCTAAAACCGCTGGCATTGGCACTATTGATCATGTTGATCATCGAACTGAGGATCGGGCTTTCCCCCAGGTAAGAGATCCCGAGCTCCATGCTTTGATAGCGGGAGCGTATGCTCTCCAGGTGAAGCCGATATTCTGAAGTGAAAGGGATCGGTCCCCACAGGAAGCTAAAGGGATTGGTCTTGATCACCCAGGTGGGCTCTTGGATCGATCCGGCTTTTTCGACGGCATCTTTTTCATCCTTTGTGGGCTGAGCTTCTGAAAGGGGAGTAAGGACAAGGGAGCTGAAAAGGGCAAGCGCTATGCGATGGAAAAAGTGCATCAATCCGATGGATCCCTTGCTTTTTTCCGTTCCGGGAAGGGAGCGCGGGGAAGTGGAGTGACCTCTTGCTCTGAAGGTATGCCTTCTTTAAAGCTCCAGGCCCCGGCAACACCGATCATAGCAGCATTATCCGTACAGTATTCAAAAGGAGGGATGTGGACCGATAGCCCTCTGGATTGCCCCAGTTCCATGAATCCTTTTCTCAAATAGGAATTGGCTGCAACACCCCCTGCAAGGCCTATGGAAGATGGTGCTTTACCATCGATAGCCCGGCCCACCTTGGCAAGGAGATGCTTGCGGATCGCTTGCTGAACGGAAGCGCAGAGGTCGTAAAGCTTCTGTCCTTTGAGCTTCTCCCCATTTTCAAGCATCTCCCGGACCCTGTACAATACCGCTGTTTTTAACCCACTGAAGCTCATGTCGTAGCCTTCTATGCGAGCTTCGGGAAAGGAGAAGGCCTCAGGATCTCCTCTTTGCCCGTAACGGTCGATCAATGGACCACCTGGATAGGGGAGCCCAAGGGTTCTGGCTGTCTTATCAAAGGCCTCTCCTGCAGCATCATCCCGGGTGCGTCCGATCACTTCCATGTCATCGAAGCTCCGCATAAGGACAAGTTGCGTATGTCCGCCCGAAACCGTGGCACAGAGGAACGGTAGGGAAGGTCCTTCCTCCTGATCGATAAAATGAGAAAGCACATGGGCCTGCATATGATGAACGGGATAAAGAGGAATCCCTTTGCTCAATGCCAGTGCTTTAGCAAAAGCAACGCCTACGTGAAGGGATCCGGGAAGGCCAGGGCCTTGGGTGAAAGCGATCCCATCAAGTTCAGAAAGAACGACATTTGCCTTTAAAAGTGCTGCATCGACCACCGGAACGATGTTCCGTTGATGGGCGCGGGAAGCTAACTCAGGAACGATCCCACCGTAGGCTCCATGAACCTCTTGTCCTGAAACCACATGGGACCGTACGCTGTTACCTTCGGTAACGGCAGCGGCCGTGTCATCGCAAGAGGATTCGATGCTCAGGAGAAGAGGCTCTGTCGTCCCTTTCATCGGTCTGTGGCGAGCTACATAACTCAAAAGTATCAAAAAGACCCGCCAAATATTAAAATTGCTCCTTTTGGGCTTCCTCTTTCTCTTGATAGGGGGGTATCTCGCCATTCGAACGTCCCCTGTGCAGACCTGGTTGGCACAGCAACTCGCAGGACACCTTTCGGAAAGGGTCGGCGTACGGATCGGGATCCAGAAACTGGACCTTGAATGGCTCCGGACCGTATCCGTCGAAGGTGTTCATATCGAAGACCAACATGGAGATACGCTCCTCCATGCGGGAGCATTGAAAGGAAGGGTAGGGAACTTCGCTCTTTTCGATCGGGAGCTCCATTTCGATGAGGTGGAATTGCATCGGCCGCATGTCGAATTGAAGCGTTATCCGGGCGATACGGCCCTCAGCCACAAGTTTTTGTTGGAAAAGCTCAGTTCGGATGATACGGGAGGTGTAGGATGGGATCTTCGAACGGAAGGGGTTGAGGTCCGCGATGGCACTTTCGAGTTTCACGATCCTCAAGGACAGAAGGAAACGGGTGGGCATGTCAACTTCAGGGACCTCAGGCTGGAAGGGATCCAGGTCGATCTTAGAGGTATGGCGATCGAGGATGATTCGCTCGGTGGACGATTGGAGGACCTCGCATTCTTAGAAAAACGTTCCGGGTTCACTTTGGATTCGCTAAGAGGGGATGTATCCTACTCTAAAAAGGGGATCCTTATGGACAGCCTTTTTCTCCGCACTCCCGGATCGAGGATCGCTGGTGATATCCGCTTCACTTATAAGGATCCGAAGGATCTCCAGGATTGGGTCCAGCAAGTTGATATGTACGCGGATCTGGAGCGTTCTCGTTTGACTTCCGAGGACTTGGCCTATTTCGTTGATCCCCTTCGCGGAATGGATCAAACGATCGAACTTGGCGGAAAAGTCAGGGGGACGGTCTCCGAACTTCGTTTGAAGGATTTCCTTATCGAATGGACCCCTGATACTTATTTTAAAGGAGATATCGAATTGAGCGGGCTTCCGAATCTCCCAGGCACCTTTATGACGATCGAAGCGTCCCGTTTGAGTGCACGAAAGAGCGACCTCGAACATTTGCCGCTTCCTCCTTTTCAGGAAGATCGGACCTTATCCCTGCCAACACAACTCGAAAGACTGGGTAATATCTCCTTTAGTGGGCGGTTGACCGGATTCATGAACGACCTCGTTGCCTATGGGACGCTGAACAGTGATCTGGGACAACTCCGTACCGACCTGGAGTTCTCCCGCGACACGAATTCAGGGCGGTTCGCCTACGACGGAAGGTTCCAAGCGAGCGGTTTCGATGTCGGAGCCTATTACAGGATCCCTAATATGGGGCGCATCGATGCAAAAATGGAGGTGAAAGGTTCCGGGGTCGGCATCGAGCATATCCATACCAAATTGAAAGGAAGGATCGAACGGTTTCGGTATCGCCACTATAGCTACAGCGGGGTCGAAGTGGAAGGGACCCTTCACAATAGGCATTTCGTAGGAAGCATGAGATCTGACGACCCGAATTTCAACTTCGCGTTCAACGGCTCTCTTGATCTGCGGCACAAAGTCCCCTCTTATAGCTTTACGATGGATATTAAAGAACTGCGCCCTGGTGTTTTGAATTGGGTGGACCAGGATAGTTCCGTATCCCTGACCTCCCGCCTCGAATTTGAAGGAGAGGGAGCTGACCTTTCGGAGCTTAAGGGGGAGTTGGGAGCCTATGGAACGATGTACCGCGAAAGCGGACTTCGTTATGAACTTGGCGATATCGAGCTTACAGCTAAGAAGCTCGAGGGGGGGCGTTCACTGAAACTTATATCATCACCGCTAGTTGCATCTATCAAAGGGAAGTACGATCTTCCCCGATTGGCCGATCATTTCACTGTACAACTTCAGAAGGTCCTACCTGCTCTCTTCAAGAATAAAAGGGGCCCTGATTCCCTTGCCACGGAACAGGACTTCCAGTTCGATGTCAAGCTGCTCGAAGCTCCTCCCTTGACAGGATTGATCTTACCGGAATGGGATCTTGAGGAGAACACGGTCATCAGTGGATCCTTCGATTCAAAGGCTGATGCATTTCATCTTAATGCTTTTGCACCTTCCTTGGGTTACAAAGGCCGGAGGATGAGCGAGCTCGATCTGAATGTCCATCGCCGAAAGGATGTCCTGGAGACCGAACTTCTGGGCGACACCCTTTACTTGAACGATTCCCTTTATTTCAACCATTTCCATTTCATCGGGAAAGCTTTGAAGAACAACCTTCAACTCCAGACCCAATGGACGGGTGGTCATCCCAAGACGCAAGGAAAGATGGAGTCGGTCTTTCAAGCAAAGGATCCCCAAACCTTCGAGTTCGAGGTGCTCTCCTCAGCTTTCACGATCGGGGGGAAAGAATGGCATATAGCGCCGGACGGTAAGTTGCACATCGATGGATCGAGTTACCGGTTCAAGGGCTTTCGCTTCGGAGATGGTTCACGCTCTGTAACTGTAGAAGGCGGCGTATCAAAGGATCCTGATGAGGAACTCAAAGTAAGCTTCAAGGATTTTCAATTGAGCGTTCTGGCTCCATTCCTTCCCGATAAGCTCTCACCGAAAGGTGTGGTGAACGGAAAGGCTGTTGCTCGCGACCTCTATGGTGCCCCCCTCTTTAAAAGCGATATCGGAGTTGATTCTGCAAGGATGGCCGGACATAAGCTCGGTAAGCTTGAGCTTTCCAGTAGGTGGGTAGATCAGGAAGGACTTCTCAAGATCAAAGCATCGCTTGAAAAGGATGATCATAAAACGCTAACCGTCAATGGTTCATATGCTCCGAAGAAGAAGAAAAAGGGCTTGAATATGGATATCGTGACAGATGGTTTGAGCATTGCTCTACTGAACGGCGTGATAGATGGAGGGATCTCCGGTATCGATGGAAGGATAAGTGGACCGCTCCATTTGAAGGGCAGTTTGGCTAAGCCCGTACTGACCGGCGATGTTATGGCGAAGGATGTTCGTATTCATGTGGATGCGCTCAACGTGACCTATGGATTCGATCAGGAACGGATCACATTTTACGAGGATATGATCGGATTCGATCATATCCCTTTCTATTATATGGATCCGAAGAGCGATGATCCCGTGAAGGGAACCGGAAGAGCTACGGGGACTTTGGTCCACGACCATTTCAAGAGCTGGAACTTCAACATATTCCTCGAGGTCGAAAAAATGCTTGCGATGAACCTTGATAAAAAGATGAACGAGCTCTACTATGGGACGGCGTATGGAACGGGGGATGTTGAGATATCAGGCTACTCGGGGAAGCTTTCGATCAATGTGGACGCTCGGACCGAAAAAGAAACCGATCTGAAACTCCCGCTCGGAGGGAGTGAAGAGGTCAGCATGGAGAACTTTGTGAGTTTCGAGGATCGGGATGCCTCAACTGAAGAAAAAGGTATCACCCAAGCGGAACTTGAAGGGGTCGAAATGAACCTCGATCTGAAGGTAACTCCTGATGCATTGATCAGCATCATTTTCGATGAGAAGATCGGCGATGTAATGAAAGGAAGGGGAAGCGGGAATATCAAAATGGAAGTGAATACGAACGGTAAGTTCAATATGTACGGGGATTTCCAGGTATATGAAGGGGATTACCTGTTCACCATGAAGAACATCATCAACAAGCGGTTCAGTATTCAAAAAGGAGGGACCATCGAGTGGTTCGGAGACCCCTATAATGCCAATATCAACCTGGATGCCGTCTACGAGCTGCGCACCTCTGTTTATCCGTTGATGCATGGAATGGAGGATCAGGAAGCCTATAGGGAACGCGTCCCGGTCGAACTCGTAATGAACCTTTCAAAAGAACTAATGAACCCGGATATTTCCTTTGATATCCGGCTCCCTACACTCGAGGAGAACGATCGGGCGATCGCTATGAGCCGGATCAAATCGATGAACAAACAGGCCTTCTCTCTATTGGTACTCAAACGGTTCATCAACGAACAAGGACAAGGGACCGCTGATGGGTCGCAAGGAGGACCGAACGTGGGATCCAACACATCAACGGAGTTGTTGAGCAATCAGCTAAGCAATTGGTTGTCGAGCATCAGTGAACAATTCGATCTGGGGGTGAAGTACCGACCTGGTGATGAGGTGACGGACGAAGAGTTGGCGGTTGCGCTTTCAACCCAACTTTTCAACGAACGGGTCTCTTTCAGTGGGAATCTTGGCGTCACCTCATCCAGTGAGGCGAGCCAACAACAAGGACGTTCTCAAAACAGTCTGGTAGGGGATTTTTCGATCAAATACGACATCACCCCCGATGGGAAATTCCGGCTCAAGGTCTTCAACGAGTCCAATGACGATCGCATCTCCCAGTTCAAGAGATCCGAGTATACGCAAGGGGTGGGACTTTTTTACCAGGAGGAGTTCGATTCGGCGCGGGAGCTCTTTCAACAGGTCGGAGAGCTTTTCAGAAGAAAGGAGCGCAAGAAGGGGAAAGGAAAGGAAGAAGAGGAGGAAAGGCCAGAAGGGGCGGGATGATCAGTGCTACGGAGCGCTGCTCTTCTTGACCACCTCGTGGATCGGGACGTTCTCCACGATCTCGAGTCCGTATCCGATCAAGCCGGTGCGCTTCGTCGGATGATTGGTGAGCAACCGCATCTTCCGTACGCCAAGATCATGGAGGATCTGAGCGCCGACACCGAAATCCTTATCGTCCATTTTGAAACCGAGGGCTTCTTCAGGATCGCCGTTCGCTCCTTCGTTCTTGTATGCCCTGATGCGTTGGATCAAGCTCCCGCTGTTCATCTGGCGCATGAAGACGATCACCCCTTTTCCCTCATCTTCGATGACCCGCATCGCTTGACGGAGTTGGGGAGGATGAGGGTCGTGCTTGTAGGTGTAGATCTGGCGGAGTAGGTCTGAAGAATGCACCCGCACCAACACCGGTTCATCTTTTTCCCAATCCCCCTTCACCAGAGCAAGGTGTTCTTCATCCGTGGTCGTTTGGCGGTAGGCGATCATTCGGAACCCCCCGGCATCCGGTGGGAGGTCGGCTTCCACTTCCCTCGAAATGAGGGATTCGTTCGCCATCCGATAGGCCACAAGGTCTTCGATCGAGATGATCTTGAGGTCGAAACGCTCTGCGATCCCAAGGAGTTCGGGAAGACGGGCCATGCTACCGTCATCGTTCATGATCTCTACAAGTACACCGCCTGGTTCGAAACCTGCCAAGCGCGCTAGATCAACGGTCGCCTCCGTGTGTCCGGTCCTTCGGAGGACACCGCCTTCCCTGGCCTTCAGTGGAAAGATGTGCCCGGGCTTGCCAAGATCCTCGGCTTTTGTATCAGGGTGGATGAGGGCTTGGACCGTTCTTGCCCGGTCGCTGGCAGAAATACCGGTCGTACAACCGTGACCGTTGAGGTCAACGGAAACCGTGAAAGGGGTCTCGTGCAAGGCAGTGTTGTCGCTGACCATCAGGTCGAGCCCGAGCTCTTCGCACCGGTGCTCCACCAATGGTGCACAGATGAGCCCGCGCCCGTACTTGGCCATGAAATTTATCGTCTCAGGCGTGACGTTCGCTGCAGCGGTCACAAAATCCCCTTCGTTCTCACGACCCTCGTCGTCAACGACGATCACCACTTCCCCTTTGCGAATGTCCGCAAGGGCTTCTTCGATACTGTTCAACCGGTCTTTCATATAAAAAACGCCTCGGATCGCGAAGTTACGGAAAAGAGGCTGCTATATCGCCTGTTCGGGCTGCCCGGTCCCTTCCCTGACCTTGATCACTTCCTCTAAGCGTTGTCCCATGATCTCGAGGTCATAATGTTTTTCAACGAAGCTTCGACCGGCTTGAGCGATCCGTTCCCGTTCAGCTGGGTTTTCCAGAAGAAAGCGAACGTGGGCTGCCAGGCTCTCTTTGCTTCTCCCCACGAGAATAGCATCCCCCTCCGGTGCTCCTAACGCTTTATTCGCCAAAAGGGACGTGATGCAGGGGAGCCCCATTGCCATCGCTTCGAGAAGTTTGTTCTGAAGCCCTGACCCGAGCACCATGGGTGCGATAAAGACCCTTGAACGTGCGTAAGCATCCCGGATGTCCGGAACCCAACCGCTCACTTCGACATCATCGCCCTCAAGTTCCCGCACTCGCTGAACAGGATCAACCCCAGCTATTAGAAGCCTACAGGATATCCCTTCTTCACGAAGGAGGGGCAAGATCTCGTGTACAAGAGCGCGTGCACCTTCCACATTGGGTGGGTAGCTCATGTTCCCTGTAAAAAGGAGCTCTTTGTCCTTTTTTGCCGCTCTCGGACTGAAGTAGGAGGTGTCGATCCCGTTCGGAAGCACGTGGATCCGTTGACGCGAAGGGTGTGCTATCAGGTCCCGGTCCTGTTCGGAGATGATCGTGTGTTGGTCGAAATATTCGAAGGCAAGGTCCTCATAAAGGGTGGTCCGTTTGCTTTCTTCTTTCCACAAAAGGTTCACCGGAAAGCGGCTACGTTCCCGCCGTCTATCCAATCCCTTTGAAAAAGCGTCCATGTAGTCGAGGGTTTTCGAAATACGATGGATGTCCTTTACGTATTCACTACTGCGGATCAATTGACAATAGATATGGTCCGGAGGATCTTCCTGGATAAGGCGATGCAAGCTTCGTTTCAAATGGCCCTGGAAGAAGTAGTGAACCTGAAAAGGTTTGGAGGAAAAAAGACCCAGAAATAAGTTCCAAAGGATAAGGGGGCGTTTTAACCGCAAGAAGGTCAACCTGGAGGAGATCTTCCGGAGCTCTTTTTCCGCCTCTGGATGAAGGGGGGCTTCTTGGATGCAACAGAGATGAACCTCGTGGGATCTCGAAAGATGTCGGGCATGAAGATAAGCTCTGAGCTTATCCCCCTTTTCGAGGGGGTAGGGGACCCTCGGTACGAGAAAAAGGATCTTCATGAGACGGGCTCAGCAAGTTGGGAGTAAAATTCCAGAAGTCGATCCACGAGATGATCCCCATCGTAGTGCTCAAGAACGGTCTTTCGAGCGCGTTTTCCGAGTTGTTCCCTGAGGTTGGGATCTTCGGCCAATTCGATCATCCCGCTGGCGAATCCTTCCGGATCCTTCTCGATCAGTAATTCTTGCCGGTTCGACACATCGATACCGGAAGAGCCGGTGGGCGTACTTACGATCGGTTTTTCAAGGGCCATTCCCTGGATGATACGTACCCTTATGCCGCTTCCGGATCGAAGGGGAACGAGCATGATGCCGTTCTCACGAATAGCTTCGATGGCATTCTCCACTTCCCCGACAACGTGAACTCCCTCGGGAACGTCCTTCTGTTCCCGGTCCATGTTCTTACCGATCAGGGAGAGCTCAGCATCGGGCATCCGCTCACGAACGATGGGCCAAACATCTTTGAGCAGACCTTCCACTGCTTCCTGATTGGGGATCCAATCCATCGAACCGAGGTGGAAGAACCGGGGCAGGCGTCCACCTTCCATTCGGCCAGGTGACCAATGATCCGTATTAAGTCCGAAAGGAATGGTGATCGAAGGAGCTTGGACCCCCATCTTTTCGAAATTCTTACGGTCGTCGTCACTGATGCTCACGAGCCCGTCGATGTCTAAAAGGACCTTTCTTTCGTATTTCCTTAATTGATGAGAAAGAAGGTTCAAGTAGGCTTTTTTCAGAGGATGCCGGGTCCCTTCAGCGACCCTTTGCCATATGCGATGTTCAAGATTATGAGAGCGTAGGACGATCCGTGCGTTCGAGAACTTACGGACCGTATCGATATAGGGGGCCATGAAAAGGCTTTCAAGCTGCACCACATCCGGAGGGTCCGCTTCCAGGATATCGATCAGTGCATGATCGAAGTCCGGGGAAAAAAAGCGGCTCACGTTGTAAGGATCGCGGTTCACGAGACTGGTGAAAGCGTCAACGGGATCGAGCTTGGTCTCCACGAAGACCGAATGGGCTTTTGACAACTCGAGAAGCCCTTTGGGAAAAGCTTGCGGCTCAAAGGGATGTTTGTGGGTCGCGATCATCAAAAGGCGCAGATCATGCCCTTTTTTGAGCAGCCCTTCCGTGAGGCTCCTGATCGCCATCGCACCGCCATCGGTTGGGGGGAAGGGAGGTTTATGACAGAGTTGGAGGACCTTCATCCGGTGGAACTGTTATCTGAGCCTATAATACGTTTCCGTAACCGTTGGAAAGGTAGCTTTATGGATAACGAGGACTTGGAGTCATTGGCTGCACGATAGGTCAGCCAGATACCCAAGGGCAACAAAAGGGCAGGTGCCATCCAGGAGCCCATCCATACAGGGATCGCACCTTCGCTGGCCATTTCCTGTCCGCTTTTGGTCAGGATATGATAGAGCAGGAAAAGAAGGACAGCAGCCACGAGGGGTGTGCCCAATCCGCCTTTCCTGATGATCGCCCCTAATGGTCCGCCTATGAAAAAGAGCACGATGCAGGCGAAAGATAGGGTGAATTTCTTGTGCCATTCGATCAAATATCCTTTGATATGGAGGCTCCGGTTGTTCGAGTTCTCTTTAAGGATCTCGGCGCGACCTTTGCTATAGCGGACCTTTTCCTTAGCCATTTCCAACGCAGCTTTCCGACCTTTTTCAGAAAGCGTGTCCGGTCCTTTTTTCCGAATAGGGGGCTCAGCTCCCCCCAACTTCGTACGTCCACTGTCCCTGAGGACCCATAGTTGCTTAGCCACTTCTTTCGTTCTTTCGACTTCCTTCTTCTTCATTCGGTCTCTGAGTGAATCGACCATTGCGTTAAGCTGGCTAAGGTCGAGCATTTCATTATCGTTCGAGAAAAGATCCTCCTCTGATCGTTGAAAACGGAGGCCCATTAAGTTGAAACGGATGACCTGTTCGTCGAAATCGGTCCGAAGAAGAGGAGCACTCCCTGCCTTTTTTTGTCCCTGCGCCCTGTCCATTTCCTGATACATCACACCGTCGTTCAGTGTGAGGATAAGATGCCGCTCATCCTTGGTCTTTTTCATGCTTCCGGTCTGAGCCCGTATTACTCTTCGATTCCCTCTGTGGTCAGGGTTGGAATGATCATAAATGAGAACGTCCTTTAAATGGCCGCTCTCTCGCTTTTTCCCTACGCGGATCGTGTATCCTTCGATGCCGTTGAAGAAGATATTCTCTTTCAGTTGGATGGTAGGTTTCTTCTTGGTCACGTCGTAAAGGAGGGTTCGGAACTTCAGATTGGCAGTGGGCCACACGTCGTTCGTAAAGAAAAAGGCTCCAACGGCGATGGCTGTGATCAGCAAAAAGAGCGGACGCAGTATACGAAAAAGGGACAACCCCGCTGATTTCATCGCTACCAGCTCCGAGTTCTCAGCGAAGTCCCCCATCACCATGATGGAGGAAAGAAGGATAGCCAATGGTAATGCCAGGATCACGAGCTTGACCGATGCGAGCGAAAGGAGCTTGACGATCACGGTCCAGGCCAGTCCTTTTCCCATCAGGTCATCCACGTATTTCCAAAGGAATTGCATGACCAGGAAGAAACAGGAGATCGAGAAGGTCATGAAAAAGGGTCCGAAATAGGACCTGAGGATGAGCTTGTCGAGTTGCTTCACCTTATCTCTTTGCTGAAGCTATTCCGCAAAGATAGGGCCTGGAAAGGAAGGATCATGCTCCGATAGCGTGGCGCAATCCATCCACCTGGCTCTCCCAGAGGGTCTTAGCACCTTCTAATTCCTCAGGTTCAGCGAAGTCCGTGATTATCAATGCCAGGTCCTTGGTCAAAGGGTCCTGACTGATACGTAACTGGAAATAGCTGTCCGCTTCTTCATCCGATTCCCAATGAAAGCGGATGTATTCGTCTTCCTGCTGCCCGAGGAGGATCGCATGCTCTTCATCACCTTCCCATTTGAATGTGTAGCGATCCCCTTCGATGTTGACATCGTCAGCGAACCATTCGGCAAGGCCTTCCGGAGTACCGATCTCGCGATAAAGGACCCCGCGGGTCGTGTTGATCTGGAATTCCAGTTCGAATAGCTGCTTTTCGCTCATCTTGCTTTGGGCGCTTTGGCTATATTCGCGATCCACCCTCAGGGTCGAAAGATAACAAGATCCACGTAAGCATGTTGCTCGTTCGGGCTTTCGAAGAACAAGGTCGCCTCCTTTTCAAGTACCGTGGTTATTTCCCGGTGCTTCTTTTTCTCCTCGTGATCCCTTTTATGGGGCTGCGCGAAGGAGCATCCCCGGAGGGAACCATGGGCATGCTCCTTTTCACCCTTGCTGTGCTGCTGGCTTCGGGCGGTGTTATCGTTAGAGCGTTCACGATAGGTCATACCCCGAAAGGGACCTCCGGAAGGAATACCGAAGGGCAGAAAGCCAAAGTCCTGAACACGACCGGTATTTATTCGTTGGTGCGCCATCCGCTCTATGTTGGCAATTTCCTGATCTGGGCTGGGATCGGGATATACACCTACGATCCCTTCTACCTCCTTCTGCTGATCCTCATTTTCTGGATCTATTACGAGCGTATCATGTATGCCGAAGAACGCTTTCTCGAAGAGAAGTTCGGTCATGAACTGGCTGAGTGGGCTGAAAAGGTGCCTGCTTTCTTTCCCCGCTGGCAAGGGTATCGTCCGCCTGACCGCCCATTCTCTATTAAAAAAGTGCTCCGTAAGGAATATTCGGGGTTTATGGCAACCGTGATCGGTTTTGTATATGTGGCCTTCCTCCGGGACCTGTTCCAGGAAACGCCTTTCCAGTGGGACCCCGTGCTGGGGATCGTTCTGGGCATCGCTGCGCTCATAACGCTCTCCCTCCGTTCGCTTCACCATTGGACCTCGCTCTTGAAGGAGTAATGAGAAAAGCGGGGATCCGGTTGGATCATTATATTTGCACGTTCCGATGGCGAGGTAGCTCAGCTGGTCAGAGCGTCGGATTCATAACCCGGAGGCCGGGGGTTCAAGTCCCCCCCTCGCTACGAAGGTCAAAGGAGCCAGATGGCTCCTTTTTTTGTTCCCAGAATTGAGGAGGGTCATCGGATCCTTCTTACTTTTGCAGGTCCAAATGATGACCGGCCCGGCCCGGTCGATGTAAAACCTCCCGATCAAAGCCGGATGGAAAGGGATACAAAGAGAAGCCATTCCAATGGCCGATCAGAAAAAGAGCAAAGAAGCGGAAGCGAAAGAAGGGACCGAAGCAACCAAGGGGGAGGATACTCCTCAGAACAGTGAGAGTACGGGTAGCGAAGCCCAGGGTGAACAGGAACAAGGTTCCACATCTACTGCTGTGGAGCCCCAGTTGGAACCTTTGACCCCTGATTCCTCCGCCGATAAAGAGGGATATGCTGTTGTCAGGGAAATCCCTAATGAAGAATTCGACTGGGAAGGGATGGATTCCCGCCAGGACGATTACGACGAAGCGGAACGGGAAGAACTCGATAAGCTTTATGAGAACACTTTGACCTCCATCGAAGAAAAGGAGGTGGTGATCGGCAAGGTGGTCGGTATTACCAAGAAAGAGGTCGTCGTTAACATCGGCTACAAATCCGAAGGGGTGATCCCTCGTTCCGAATTCCGGTACAATCCCGACCTGAAAGAAGGGGATGAGGTGGACGTCTTCGTCGAGAAGCAAGAGGACAAGGAAGGCCAGCTCGTTCTCTCCCATAAGAAAGCGAGAACGCACAAAGCTTGGGAGCGTGTGAACCAAGCTATGGAGAACGACGAGATCATTAAGGGATATATCAAGTGCCGTACGAAAGGTGGAATGATCGCCGACGTATACGGTATCGAAGCATTTCTGCCGGGTTCGCAGATCGATGTCAAGCAGATCCGGGATTACGATCAGTACGTTGGCAAGGAGATGGACTTTAAGGTCGTCAAGATCAACAAGGAGTTCAAGAACGTCGTCGTTTCCCACAAAGCCCTCATCGAAGCTGAACTGGAAGAGCAGAAAAAATGGATCATCGGCAACCTGGAGAAAGGACAGGTGTTGGAAGGGACTGTTAAGAACATCACTTCTTACGGGGTCTTCATCGACCTCGGTGGCGTCGACGGTCTCATCCACATCACAGACCTATCCTGGGGCCGCATCAATCATCCCGAAGAGGTGGTGGAGCTCGATCAAAAGCTCAATGTCGTCATTCTCGATTTCGACGACGACAAGAAACGGATCGCACTCGGACTTAAACAGCTCAACGATCATCCGTGGGATCAGCTGGACGAGAACCTCAAAGAAGGGGACCGCGTCAAGGGCAAAGTTGTCGTCATGGCCGATTACGGGGCATTCGTCGAGATCCAGCCCGGCGTTGAAGGTCTGATCCACGTTTCAGAAATGTCCTGGTCCCAACATCTGCGTAGTGCGCAGGATTTTCTGAGCGTTGGCGATGAAGTCGAAGCGGAGATACTCACCCTCGATCGCGAAGAGCGGAAGATGTCGCTCAGTATGAAGCGGCTCATGGAGGATCCCTGGCAGAACATCGAACAGAAATATCCCGTGGATTCCCAACATACAGGGAAAGTGCGGAATTTCACCAATTTTGGGGTCTTCGTAGAGCTCGAAGAAGGGATCGATGGTTTGGTCCATATTTCCGACCTTTCCTGGTCCAAGAAGATCAAGCATCCTTCTGAGTTCTGTAGTATCGGAGATCCGCTCGATGTCATCGTGCTCGAGATCGACAAAGAGGAGCGGAAGCTCAGCCTTGGCCATAAACAACTCGAAGAGAATCCTTGGGAGGTCTTCGAAACGGTCTTTACTGTGGGGTCCGTTCACAAAGGGACCGTCACCGAGATCGGGGACAAGATGGCCACCGTGGTCCTCCCATACGGCGTGGAGGCTTATTGCCCCCTCAAGCAGATAAAGAAAGAGAACGGAGAGCAGGCCAAGGTGGATGAATCGCTCGACTTTAAAGTGATCGAGTTCAACAAGCGGGGCAAGCGGATCGTCGTCAGTCACTCCAAGATCTTTGAAGAAGATCAGGAGGGGGACGAAAGCGAGCAGAAACAACAGCCCAAGAAAAAGAAGCAGCCGGACAAGGCTACCAAGAAGGCTGTTAAAGAGGTGAACAAGAACGTGGAGAAGACCACGCTCGGTGACCTCGACGCCCTGAACGAGATCCGCGAGGAAATGGACGAGGGACAAAGCTCTTCTTCCTCAAAGAAGAAAGAGGATGAGGAAGATGAGGATGAAGCGGATGAGGATTCGGATAAGTCCTGATCCGTCCTTCTAGCTTTCGGTCCTTAATGGAAAAAAGCCCGTAGGAAGCTCCTGCGGGCTTTTTTATTTCACCGTAGCCGCCCGTTGGAATTCGGCGTTCTCATCGAAGAGTTTCCGGTAAGTGGCCATTTCTCGGATCCGGGTGGGACCCAGGTTCTCGATGATCCGGATCATCTTGGGATTGAAATCACCGATCCAGGTGATGATCAAGTCCGTGTATGGTTGTTTGAGATCGTAGACCAGCCGTTGTTCTAGTTTTTGAAAGATAGCACCTTCTATTCCCTTGCCTTGAAAATCCGGGTCGATCCCAAATGCCACTCCGAACGCAGTTCGCACCGAGCCTCGCTTTTTGTGGTAAAGGAATTTCAATTTCCCCCACCAGTTCAGATCTCCGTTGACATACCTAAAGATCTCGTTCAACTCGGGTAAGGATACGTAAAAACCGATCGGTTCACCATCGAAATAGACGTACCAGATCAAATTCTCATCCATGATCGGCATCATGTTATCGAGAACGGCTCGGGCCTGATAGTGGGGCATCTCCTTGAAGCCCTGGTGTGACTTCCAGGCACGGTTGTACACCACCCGAAAGTCCTCTGCATACTTTTCCGGTTTGTCCTTTTCGATCGTTCGGAACTCATACCTGGGATTGTCGAGGATCCGATCCGCCCTTTCCCGGTACTTATCCTGAAGTGGTTCCTCCAGATCCCGATGGAAAATGATCTGCTTATAATAGATCTTGAAGCCATAAGCTTCAAAAAGATCCACGTAGTAAGGTGGGTTGTAGTTCTGCCCGTAATAAGGAGGAAGATCGAAGTTCTCGATGATCAGTCCCCAGAATTTGTCCTTTTCTCCAAAATTGATGGGGCCGTCCATCCGGTCCATTCCGCGCTCTTCCAACCACTCCTTGCAGCGGTCGAAAAGCATGAAGGCCGCTTCCTTATCGTTGATGCACTCGAAGAAGCCCATCCCACCCCACCCTTGTTTATGATGGATAAAGGCAGCAACGCGTCCGATCGGTTCTTCCCGATCGTTCATGAGGACCCAACGCTCGGCTTCTCCGTGCCGCCAATACTTGTTCTTCTTTGGGTCGAAGACCGCTTCTACATCTTGCTTGAGATGGGGGATCCAATTGGGGTCGTCCGCGTAGATACGCCAGGGGACCTTTTGAAAGGCTTTGATCCGTTTCTTTGAATCGACAGGGACAAGCTTCATGCGGATGACGTCATGCACCGCGAAATTAAGCGTATCTTGCTAGCAAGCCCATTCCTATGGGACAGCTTTTTCTTATCGGTTATATGGGTGTCGGAAAGAGCACGATCGGACGGATCCTTGCCGAAAGATTGCAGCGTCCTTTCGAGGATCTGGATGACCGGATCCAAGAACGGGTGGGGATGGCGATCCGCGAATACTTCGATAATTACGGAGAATCAGCTTTTAGAAGAACAGAAAAAGAGCTGCTCGAAGAATTGGCGACCTGTAGACCGGCTGTTATCGCTTGCGGAGGTGGAACGCCATGTTATGAGAGCAACCTGAGCATTATGCAAGAGCACGGGACCTTGATCCACTTAAAGGCCGATCCAGGACTGTTAAGTTCTCGTTTAAAGGGGGAGAGCAGGGAAAGGCCTAAACTAGCAGGAAGCGATGAAAAGCGTATCAGGGAGCAGCTCCGGAAGCGAGAAGCCTATTACCATATGGCTGATCTGACGGTGAAAGTGGAAGCTGAGGAGCCGGAAAAGAACGCAGCAAGGATCCTGGAACTTTATTATTCCAGATAGACCTTTTCGCCATAGCCCTGGGGTTCCACTTCGATGTGCTGCTTCATCGTGGTCGCAAGGGTCGTTCCTACTAAGTCCGCTCTTATCGGAAATCGGTGGTGCTCGCGGTCCACAAGGGCGACTGTCGTAATGCTCCGGACCGGACGCTGAAGGATCCATTGAGTGGTGTAGGCGAGGGTCCGACCGGAGTTCACCACATCATCGACCAATATGACCGAACTTTCATCGAGCACTTCTTGTTCGATGCTGGTCTCAAAAGCAGCCTCAAGAGGGGTGCGTTTATCAAGGGAGATGGTGGCCTCTTTGATCCTGAATTCGCCGAGTTCCCCGAGGATCGAGCGAAGGCGCTGGGCGATCCGCTCACCGTCCTCCCGAATGCCGATGATCACGAGTTCTTTCTCGGAGAAATATTTTTCCGAGATCTGGCGGGCGATCCGCTGGAGCTTGTACTCTACCCGCTGGGGGTCCATGATCAGCGTTCGTTCAGCCATAGGAGTGCATCAAAGATAAGGAGCCTCGCCCCGCCATCAGGCTTCGTTCATGGTATTCATCGGAAGCTTCCTCCTGGAGCGCTTTCAGATCGACTTCTCGCTCGAAGCTGAGGCCAAGCTCCTCCAGGAACCGATAGTAGTGATCCTGAAGTTCTTCCTGATCCTTTGCCCCGAGAAAGATACTTGCCACCTCATAGGTGTAACTTTCCTGATCCTGAAGATCGGAGAGCTGCATCCCTTCCTCCACATGGATGTGGATCGAGGGCCCGGGTAAGCTGGTTTCGATCCCCTTGATCCGCTCTTCATCGGCGACCCGTTTGCCCCTGGCATCCTCATACTCCCTCACCATGAACTTGGAAGCCACATGAAGATCACCGGTTTTACTGGGAAAGCTAAGACGACGGCCAAGGGAAAGATGGATCATCACTTCCTCCTGGAATTCGTTAAGACCGATCACGTGAACGTTCTTTATGGCCATCCTCAGCTTTCCTTTTTTCTGAGACCTGCGAATTTCCGGAATTTGAATATGCAGTAGAACGGGAAAGCCCCCGTCCGACCATCGCAACGCCGAACTTCCTATTTTTGTAGGATATGGCAGAAGACGAACGCCCCGAAGAAGAGGCATCATCCGAGAACGGAGCGAGCAGGGGAGGAGAGATGGAGCACGTCATCCCCCTTTCAGGGATGTATCAGGAATGGTTCCTCGATTACGCCTCCTATGTGATCCTGGAACGGGCCGTGCCATTGATGGATGATGGGCTGAAGCCCGTCCAGCGTCGCATCCTACATGCGATGCGGACAATGGACGATGGGCGTTACAACAAAGTGGCCAACATCATCGGGGAGTCCATGAAATACCATCCCCATGGAGATGCCTCCATCGGTGATGCGCTCGTTCAGCTTGGTCAGAAAGGGTTGCTCATCGACCCCCAAGGGAATTGGGGGAATGTGCTGACCGGGGACAGCGCTGCTGCTCCCCGTTACATCGAAGCCCGACTTTCCGAATTCGCCAAGGAGGTCTGTTTCAACAAGAAGATCACCGAATGGCAGCTCTCTTACGATGGGCGGAACTACGAGCCCATCGCGCTGCCCGTGAAATTCCCGCTATTACTGGCCCAGGGGGTGGAAGGGATCGCAGTAGGATTGGCTTGCCGGATCCTTCCTCACAATTTCAATGAGCTACTCGATGCTTCCATCGATATCCTGCAAGGAAAGAAACCTGAACTTGTCCCTGATCTTCCCGCTGGCGGACTGATCGAAGTGGATCAGTACAACGATGGCAAGCGAGGGGGAAAGATCCGTATAAGGGCACGGATCCAAAAGGATGATGACGAAAAGGCCCTCACGATCACGGAGATCCCTTATGGGACCACGACCAGCAGTCTGATCGATTCCATCGTAAAGGCCAACGACAAGGGAAAGATCAAGATCCGGAAGGTGGAGGATAATACGGCGGAAGAAGTGGAGATCAAGGTCCACCTTCCTTCTGGTGTATCCCCGGATAAGACGATCGATGCCCTCTACGCTTTTACCGACTGCGAGGACACCCTTCACCCAAATGCCACCGTGATCGACGAAGGACGGCCTCGATTCCTTGGCGTGAGCGAGATCCTTCAGCGATCCACCGAACGTACTCAGGAGTTGCTTCGGCAGGAACTCGAGATCCGAAAGGACGAGCTCGAGGAACAATGGCATTTTTCATCGCTCGAAAAGATCTTTATCGAGGAAAGGATCTATCGACGGATCGAGGAATGCGAGACCTGGGAAGCCGTTCTTCAGACGATCTGGGATGGGATGCGCCCTTTCGAGAAACGATTGAAGCGCCCGATCTCCGATAACGACATCCTCCGGCTTACGGAGATCCGCATCAAGCGTATTTCCAAATACGATAGTTTCCAGGCCGAAGAAAAGATCAAGGAACTGGAGAATGCGATCGCGGAACTCGAGGAGAAGCTTGCGAACATTACGGAATATACGATCGAGCACTTCCGACACCTCAAGAAGAAATACGGAAAAGGACGGGGGCGGAAGAGCGAGATCCGCCAATTCGAGTCCATCGAGGCACACAAGGTGACCGTCGCAAACAAAAAGCTCTATGCGAATTGGAAAGAAGGCTTCATCGGTCACGGGTTGAAGCGGGAAGGTGAGTACGTATGCGACTGTTCCGACATCGACAACATCATCGTCTTTCGGGACGATGGCACCATGATGGTCACTCAAGTGGACAGCAAGAAGTTCGTAGGAAAGAACATCCGTCATGCGAGCGTGTGGAAACGGAGTGATGAGCGGACCATCTATCACATGGTCTATATCGATGGCAAGGACGGCCCCGTAAGGATCAAGCGCTTCAATGTGCCGCGCGTGACCCGTGACCGCGAGTATGATCTTACGAAAGGGAAGAAGGGGTCCAAGATCCTTTATTTCACCGAAAACCCCAACGGAAGAACTGAAACGCTGGAAGTAATATTAAAGCCGAAGCCGCGCCTGAAGAAACTCAAATTCCTGGTGGATCTCGGTGAATACAGCATCAAAAGCCGTAATGCCCAGGGGAATATCCTGACCAAGCATGCAGTGAGCCGGATCGAACAGAAGGATGTGGGAAGTTCTACCCTCGGATCCCGCAAGATCTGGTTCGATCCTTCCGTTTTCCGTCTGAACGTGGATGAACGGGGTGAATACCTCGGCACCTTCGGCGGGGATGACAAGATCCTGACCTTAACCCATTCCGGTCATTATCAACTCCTGGATCATGACCTGAACACCCATTTCGACGAGGACCTTCTTCATATCGAGAAATGGGAACCGGAACGGGTTATAAGCTTGGTTCATTTCGACGGGGAGAAGAAAGAATACAGGGTCAAGCGATTCCAGGCCGAAGAGGTTGTGAAGCGAACCCCTGTTGTGACCGACCATCCGGATTCTCGGATCCTTTTTGCTACGAGCATGAAGGCGCCGGTCATCAAAGTGAACTATGATGGCCGGAGCAGCGACCGGGAAGCGGAAGAATTCTCATTGGAAGAACTTGTGGGTATAAAGGGCATGAAGGCCAAAGGAAACCTTCTCGGGCGCGATCCTATCAGCAAGATCGAGCTTATCGACTATCAGGAGCCTGCCCCACAGGATGAGAAGGAAGGGGATGATCAAGGATCCTCGGATTCAGAGGGCGAAGGAAATAACGCGGATGATGATGGGGAGGAAGGAGAGGAACAGATGCGTTTGGACCTGGGGAGCGAATAACCTTTGAGCGCTGCTTTCAAAGCTTTCAGTGATCTGCTTGCTTTTTGGCCGAGCCACCAAAGGAGTGGCAGAGCTGTTCCTTCCATTCTTCCAAGAACCTTATCTTCACGTACCTCATCAGTAAGAACTCCATGCAACGCATCCTTATCGTAGTACCCTTCCTGCTCTTCATTTCCTTTCTGCAGGCTCAGAACACGAACATCAGCAAACTCGGTCAGCTCGATTATCAGAACCTCCACAATAGTGATATCAGTGATATCTGGGGGTATGTGGATGGGAACGGGAACGAATACGCCATCGTTGGAGTGAACGACACCGGCGTTTCCATCGTCGATGTGACCATTCCCGGGAGCCCCACTGAAGTCTATTATTCCGAGGAACAGGCCTCAACTACCTGGAGAGATATCAAAACCTACAACGACCATGCGTATATCGTGAACGAAGGAGGTGGGGGGCTAAAGATCATCGATCTATCGCCCCTTCCTGGTAGCACCAACCTTTCCGAGACCACCTATACGGGTCCTGCCGGTAATACCTGGAGCACCGCCCACAACCTCTACATCGACAGCAGCGGCATAGCCTACATCTTCGGTTCGGACCGTGGGAACGGCGGCGTTATCATGTTGGACCTCGTTGGAAATCCGATGAATCCCGTGGAGATCGGTACTTACGACCAAAGTTATGTGCATGATGGGATGGTGCGGAAGGATACCCTGTACGCCTGCCACGTTTACGACGGCGAATTCAGGATCGTGGACGTTTCAGACCCTTCAAACCCGCAAGTGCTCGGCTCTCACAGGAGTCCGAACGACTTTTCCCACAACGCATGGGTGGCTGACGACGGGGATCATCTTTATACCACGGACGAAGTGAGCGATGGCTACATCGGGGCATATGATGTGAGCAATCCCAGCAACATCATGGAGACCGACCGAACCCAGGTCACTCCGGGCTCAGGGTCCATCCCTCACAACACCCATTTTTGGAACGAATACCTGATCACTTCCTATTACCGCGATGGCGTCGTGATCCACGACGTCTCCAAGCCGGGGAACATTGTAGAAGTCGGGCGCTTCGATACATCGCCCGGAATGAGCGGCGACGGCTTCAACGGAGCTTGGGGCGTATACCCTTGGCTGCCTTCCGGGAACCTGATCGTTTCCGACATCGAGAACGGGCTCTACATTCTCGGGCCGACCTACGAGAGGGGTTGCTACCTCGAAGGGAGCGTGACCGATCAGAGCAACGGAGCCCCTATCAATGATGCCAAAGTGACCATTCTGCCCGATAGCATCGTCGACCACAGTGATATTACCGGTGAATATGCGAACGGGATCCTCACAGCAGGGACCTACGATGTGCGTTACAGCCATCCTGCTTATCTCCCGGATACCGTAACGGTCTCTTTGTCCCAGAACACGACCGTCAACAAGGACGTTCAACTCGAACCACGGCAGAAGTATACCGTGCGTATCGAGTTCGAGGAGGCATCTTCGGGTGACCCGATCGATGGTGCTGAAGCTCTTCTCCAGAGCAAAGGACTTGGCTTCAGCGGTTTGAGCAATACCAACGGGGTGGCGGTCCTGAACAACGTTTATGCGGGGAGCTATCAGCTCGATGCTGGAAAATGGGGTTATCATCCTTCCTGCCCGGACAGCGTAAAGATCGACGGGCCGGACACCCTTACGATCCCCCTGGCACCGGGATATGCGGATGATTTCTCGATGGATCTCGGATGGGACGTTCAAAGCACCGCGGATACGGGGCAGTGGGAACGAGGTGAGCCTAATGGGACGTCTTATTCAGGCATTCAATTCAATCCCGATGAGGATGTAGTGGGGGATTGCAGGGATCAGGCCTATGTGACCGGGAATCAGGGAAGCCAACCCAACGAGGATGAGGTGGATTCAGGAAGCACCACCCTGATTTCTCCTCGCATGGATCTGAGTGCGTACGATGACCCGACGCTTCGCTTCCAATGCTGGTTCATATCGGCAGATTTCGGTGGGATCGGTGGGGATTCCCTATTTATAAGCCTCCATGGAGGGGGGCTTCATGCGACCATCGATACGGTTCCCGATCAAGCGCAGAATTGGGGGGAAGTTTCGGTGGACCTTCAACCGTATGGGCCTTTTCCCGATAGCATGGAATTGCATTTCACTGCGGCCGATCCGAACGGGGATAAGGTGACCGAGGCTGGCATCGACAAATTCCGCATCGATGGGTACAGTAGCTCAAAAGTACGATCGCTGGACCAGCAGGCAAGCGGGCAGGTCGAAGTAGCTCCTGTGCCCTTTAAAGAGGGCTTTAAAGTGAGTTGGGAAAGAGCTGGGAAAGTGGAGCTCTGCCTTTACGACATGCAAGGGCGCAAGCTCAAAGAATCGCTCCGTTCCGGAAATAACGCCAACATGGACGGTAGTGATCTCCGGTCAGGAGTTTACATCCTGATGCTCCGTGATGAAGAGAGCCGCCGCGTGATCGGTAGGGAAAAGGTGATAAAGGAGTAAAGGCCCTGAGCGATGGCCACGTAGGGGCGACACAAGTGTCGCCCTCATGCGCCCCCTGCCGTTTCCCATTTCCCTTGTTTCCAGAGGCACGATGGCCGTGTAGTGTCGCCCCCGTGAATTGCCCTCGGTTCACATTCCCGTCATTTCCAAAGGTGTGACCACCATGATGTAGGGGCGACACAAGTGTCGCCCTTACATCCATCCCTACTTTTCTTCGGTGGAGGATCCTTCCGATCCTTTCGAGCTACCTCCGCTTTTGCTTTGTCCGTTGCCGCTTTTGGCGTTGGATTTGCTCTCACCTTCTTCAGCTTTCTCCTCTTTTTTCTTCCCGGAGGACTTCTTCTTCCCGCCTTTTTTGCTCTTCACCTTCATCTCCTCGTTCTCCTTATCGAACTCGATCTGGAGGACCGTCCCGGCTTCGTGCTTGTTCTGGATGATCTCCTCGGAAAGGGGATCTTCAAGGTATTTCTGGATGGCTCGTTTAAGCGGCCGAGCACCGAACTTGTCATCGTATCCTTTTTCGGCGATATGATCCTTGGCCGCTTCGCTGATCTTGACATCCAGGTCCAGATCGTGGACCCGATCGAAGAGCCTGCCGAGCTCGATATCGATGATCTTGTGGATATCCTCCCGGCTCAAGCTGTTGAAAAGGATCACGTCGTCGATCCGGTTCAGGAATTCGGGAGCGAAGTTCTTTTTCAACGCTTTTTCGATCACGCTCTTCGTATGGGATTCTGCACTGTCCGCTTTGGCTTTGGTCTCGAAACCAACTCCTTGACCAAAGTCCTGCAATTCCCGTGATCCCAGGTTCGAGGTCATGATGATGATCGTGTTCCGGAAATCGACCTTGCGCCCAAGGCTGTCGGTGATCTGACCATCGTCAAGAGCTTGCAGCAATATGCTGAAGACGTCCTGATGGGCTTTCTCGATCTCGTCAAGGAGAACGATGGAGTAGGGGCGACGCCGTACTTTCTCAGTGAGCTGTCCTCCTTCTTCGTAACCGATATATCCTGGAGGAGCACCTACGAGCCGCGACACAGCGAATTTTTCCATGTACTCGCTCATGTCGATGCGGATGAGGGCTTCCTCCGTATCGAACATGTTAATGGCTAGCTCTTTGGCCAATTGGGTTTTACCAACCCCGGTAGGACCGAGAAAGATAAAGGAGCCGATCGGTTTGTCGGGATCCTTCAGGCCGGCACGATTCCGCCGGATGGCCTTTGCTACCTTTTCGATCGCTTCATCCTGACCGATGACCTTGGCTTTCAGATCCTCATTCATTCGCATGAGGCGACCGCTTTCTTTTTCCGCCACACGTTGGACCGGAATGCCTGTCATCATCGCGACCACCTCGGCTACGTGCTCTTCATCGACCGTTTCTTTATGCTGCTTGGCCTCTTCTTCCCACTTTTTCTTCGCGTTCTCGAGCTCTTCGAGGAGTTGGCGTTCCTTATCCCTGAGCTTTGCGGCCTCTTCATATTTCTGGCTCTTGACCACCTGGTTCTTCTCCTCCTTGATGTCCTCGATCTTCTGCTCAGCATCGATGATCTCCTGGGGCACGTTGATATTGGTGATATGCACCCGGGATCCCGCTTCATCCATTGCATCGATGGCCTTGTCCGGGAGGTAGCGTTCCGGGATATAACGTGAAGAGAGTTTCACACACGCTTGAATGGCCTCATCAGTGTATTGGACGTTGTGATGGTCCTCGTATTTGCCCTTGATGTTGTGAAGGATCTCGATGGTCTCTTCGATCGAGGTAGGGTCGACGAGCACCTTCTGAAAGCGACGGTCCAAAGCCCCGTCCTTTTCGATGTGTTGACGATATTCATCGAGGGTCGTCGCACCGATGCATTGGATCTCCCCGCGTGCGAGAGCTGGTTTGAACATGTTCGAAGCGTCCAATGAACCAGAAGCACCGCCAGCTCCTACGATCGTATGGATCTCATCGATGAAGAGAATGATCTCAGGGGATTTTTCAAGCTCGTTCATCACAGCTTTCATCCGCTCCTCGAACTGACCTCGGTATTTGGTCCCTGCAACGAGGGAGGCGAGGTCCAAGGCTACGATCCGCTTGTCAAAAAGGATCCTGGAGACCTTGCGTTGAATGATGCGAAGAGAGAGCCCTTCCGCGATAGCTGATTTTCCGACACCTGGCTCTCCGATCAGTACCGGATTGTTCTTTTTGCGTCGGCTCAGGATCTGAGATACGCGCTCGATCTCGTCCTCTCGTCCAACGATGGGGTCGAGCTTATCCTCTTCCCCCAACTTGGTCAGGTCACGGCCGAAATTATCCAGGACAGGCGTCTTGGATTTCGACTCGCCCATCTTTCCTTTCTGGCCGCCCTGGAAGCTTCCCTGACCTCCTTCGTCGTCATCATCATCAGCAGCACTTCCTGGGAATTCCGAGCGGGGATCGTCCTCTGTTAACATGCTTTCAAGTTCTTCTTTGACCAGTTCGTAATCGATGTTCATTTTGTTCAGCACGCGCGTTGCCACGTTGTCCTCGTTCTTGAGCATCGAGAGGAGCAAGTGTTCGGTGCCGATCATGCCGCTCTTGAAGACCTTCGCCTCCAGATAGGTGATCTTGAGCACTTTCTCCGCCTGTTTAACCAGCGGGATATTGCCTGAGCGATCGGATTTTTCAGAACCTGCATCCGAAATGGAGCGTTCGATGTGTTTCCGAAGTTCCATCGGGTCCACACCGAGGCGCTTGAGGATCTCGATGGCCATTCCTTCACCTTCCCGGATGATCCCGAGAAGCAGGTGTTCGACACCGATGAAGTCCTGTCCCAGCCGAAGCGCTTCCTCACGACTGAAAGTGATCACGTCTTTAACGCGTGGAGAGAATTTAGCTTCCATGAGAGCTCTTTTGGTCTAACCTTAACAGCGCTCCCTACGATGAAGTTCATCGGAAGCAGCGCGATCGAAGCTAACATAACAAAGGTAAGGGGACCGTTGCCGGAAAGCGACGTTTCTTCACAGGAATTTGTTAGAAAAATCGGGAGGCTGAGAAGGGACTTTCCTTCGCGGATCCCCTATTTTCGAGCCTTCCCAAGAACAGTTCCATCCCTTGGGTCGTCGAAGTTAAAGCATCGCTATGGCCGAAGAGAACATCATCCCCATCAACATTGAAGAGCAGATGCGGACGGCCTACATCGACTATTCGATGTCGGTCATCGTTTCGCGTGCCCTTCCGGACGTTCGGGACGGTTTGAAGCCGGTCCACCGGCGGGTGCTTTACGGGATGTACGAACTCGGGGTCTCGTCCACCCGCCCTTACAAGAAGTCAGCGAGGATCGTAGGGGAGGTGCTCGGTAAATATCACCCACACGGCGACACCTCGGTTTATGATACCATGGTCCGAATGGCCCAGCCATGGTCCCTTCGCTATCCGATGGTCGATGGACAGGGGAACTTCGGTTCCATAGATGGCGATAATCCTGCAGCCATGCGCTATACGGAGGCCCGGCTCCGGAAGATCGCGGAAGAGATGGTAGCGGATATCGATAAGGAGACCGTGGACCATGAGCTGAACTTTGACGATACCATATACGAGCCGCTGGTCCTTCCAGCGCGGGTTCCGAACCTTCTTGTCAACGGGGCTGCCGGGATCGCCGTTGGAATGGCGACCAATATGCCCCCCCATAACCTTTCCGAAACGGTGGATGCTACCATCGCCTATATCGACGATCGGGATATCAGCATCGAGGGGCTCATGGAATACATCAAAGCACCTGATTTCCCGACCGGTGGAACGATCAACGGTAGGGAGGGGGTGAAACAGGCTTACGAGACCGGGAAAGGGCGTGTGGTCCTTCGAGGGAAAGCCCGCTTCGAGGAATCGAACGGCAAGGAGTCCATCATTGTGGAGGAGATCCCCTACATGGTGAACAAAGCCGATATGATCCGCAAGACCGCGGATATGGTGAACGAAAAGAAGCTCGAGGGGATCGCGGATATCCGCGATGAATCCGATAAACAAGGGCTCCGGGTGGTGTACGATCTGAAGCGCGACGCTATTCCGGATGTGGTGCTGAACAAACTTTACAAGTACACCCAGCTTCAGACCAGCTTCGGGGTGAATAACATCGCGCTGGTCAATGGGAAGCCAGAATTGCTCGACCTCAAAGGACTGGTCCATCAATTCGTCGAGCATCGTCACGACGTGGTCATCCGTCGAACGCAGTACGAACTGCGTAAAGCAGAAGAACGGGCTCATATCCTCGAAGGCCTTTTGGTGGCCATCGATAACCTGGATGAAGTGATCGAACTGATACGCGGTTCACGAACCCCCGACGACGCAAAGAGCGGGCTCATGGAGCGGTTCGAGCTTACCGATGTGCAGGCCAAGGCCATCCTCGATATGCGGCTTCAAAAGTTGACGGGCCTTGAGCGGGAAAAAGTCAAGGAAGAGCATGAGGAACTCCGCCAATGGATCGAGTACTATAAAAAGGTGCTCGATAACGAGGACATGCGGATGGAGATCATCAAGGATGAGCTGAAAGAGATCAAAGAGCAATACGGGGATGAGCGACGGACCGAGATCATGGAGAGTGAAGAGGACATGCGGATGGAGGACATGATCCCCGACGAGCAGGTCGTCGTCACCATCAGTCACCTCGGTTATATCAAGCGTACACGGCTCGAAGAATATCGCGTGCAAGGAAGGGGAGGGGTCGGTTCAAAAGGCTCCACCACTCGCGATTCCGACTTTCTAGAACACCTCTTCGTGGCGACGAACCATAATTACCTCTTGATCTTTACCGAAAAAGGGAAGTGCTTCTGGATGCGCGTCTACGAAATACCGGAAGGAAGCAAAGCATCGAAGGGGCGGGCGATCCAAAACCTTATCCAGATCGATCCCGAAGATACGATCAAGACCTATATCAACGTTCAGGATCTGAAGGACGAGGAGCACATCAATAACCACTATATCATGATGTGCACCAAGAAAGGCATCGTTAAAAAGACCTTGCTCGAAGCATATTCCCGGCCGCGACAGAACGGTATCAATGCTGTGAGCATCCGGGAAGGGGACGAGTTGTTGGAGGCCAAGCTTACCGATGGTAACAGCGAGGTCATCCTTGGAGCACGATCCGGAAAAGCCATCCGTTTCGAGGAACAGCACGTTCGTGCTATGGGACGTAATGCGGCGGGTGTTCGTGGGATCGGTCTTTCGGGTAAGGATGATGAAGTGGTCGGAATGGAGTGCATCCCCAAGGAGGAACTCGATACAACGATCCTCGTCGTTTCTGAAAAAGGTTACGGGAAACGGAGTCCCCTCAGCGAGTACCGCAGGACGAACCGCGGTGGGAAAGGGGTGAAGACGATGAACGTAACCCAAAAGACCGGATCCCTCGTTTCCATCAATGCGGTAGACGATGATGATGAGATCATGGTCATTAACCGTTCGGGCATAACGATCCGTACCGCTGTCGAAGAGCTTCGCATCATGGGGAGGGCCACGCAGGGGGTTCGCCTGATCGATCTCCGAAAGGACGATCGGATCGCTGCGGTCGCCAAGATCGACCTAGAGAACGAAGAAGCGGATGCGAACGAGAACGGGCAAGGCGGTAATGCTGGTGACGAGGATCGGCAGGATACTTGATCGGGAATTCCCTGGAATTATAAATCTAGAAGCGCCATGAAAGCCTCGATCCGACGAAGTCTTCTTATCCTCTTCATCGGGAGTATAGCTCCTTTGGTGAACGCTCAATCCATCAATCTCCAAACCGCTATCGACGAATTGGACGATGGGAACCTGAAGCAAGCTTACAAATACATCAAAAAGGCCGAAGGGCACAAAGATACCAAGAACGATCCAAAGACCTGGTTCTATCGGGCTCAGATCATGCGTAAGATCGCTGAATCCAAGGACAGTTCGGTCCGAAAGCTGGTAGAAGATCCCGTTACCGAAGCTCGGAGATCCATTAAGAAGTGCCGCGACCTCGACAAGAACGACCAGTATAAGAAAAAGATCGGCATGGAAGGATACAAGCTGACCGGGCCGGCCTATCTTGCTGCAAGAAAAGCTTACAATAAGAGGGAGTTCGAAAGGTCCTTCGATCTGTTCCGTTTTGCCGGAGGGATGCGCTATCAAATGGAGCAGCAGAACCGAAAGCGCGCGAAAAAAGCCGGGAAGGATGTGGAGGATATGCCACGTGACACCATTGCGTATGAGGCCTTGTTCCTAGCTGCTCAAGCTGCGCAGAACATGAAAAAGGATTCCCTCGAAAATCCCTCCAATAACCCGCTCGCGAAGCGAGATAGCATCGCTCCCGAAGAGATCGCACTAGGATTGTACAAAAAGCTTGCAGAGACCGGCTTTTACAAAGGGGACGCTTACCTTCGGGCAGCGGATGTGATGAAAAAAATGGGTGAACCGGACAGCAGTGTCCTCAATACCATCGAAGAAGGATTGAAAAAATATCCCGAGCACTCCGGCTTGATCAATCAGCGGGCCCAGTTCTACATCGATCAGGGAAATTATGCCAAAGCAGAAAAAAGCTTGGAGAAAGCGGTGGAAAAACAGCCGGATAATGATGGCTTGAAGTTGATCCTAGGGAGCGTTTACGATCAGCTTCATAAGGATATGATCGAGGATTCCGCCGCATTGGCCAAGGAATACTTCAAGAAGGCCGCTGATAAATATTCCGCTGTTATTGGAAAGGACTCTTCGAACTTCGAGGCTTTAAGAGCTTTGGGTTTGATGTACTACAACAAAGGTGTCGATCTTTACAAAGGAGGAGAAAAGGCCGATCAGGACCGAGCTAAGGAACTATGGAACAAGAGCACTCCGGTCCTTGAAAAAGCCTTTGAGCTTAAAAGGAACGACAAGACCGTCGCTCGTTCCCTGATGAAGATTTACGCTCGCCTTAGCAAGCCGAAAGATTATAAAAGGGTCAAGAAAAAAGCTGGCTTCACGAAGAAATAGCAGGCAGCTATGAACCATTCTTTGTACAAAGCGGGTGGGGGGCTGATCCTGGCCTTTCTTATCAGTTTGAACGTCGCGGGGCAGAACAAGCTGATAAAAGCGCGGAACCTCCTGGAACAGGGTGAGCTTATAAAAGCCAAATCCGCTGCCGATAAGGCGGTGAAGAACAAGAAGAACGCCAAGAAAGCACGGGCCTGGTATTACAGAGGTAAGATCCATTATAAGCTCTTTCGCTCCAGTGATGAAGAGCATCGCGAGTTCGTAAAGGAACAGGGTGGGGAGGTCCCCCTTATTGCTGTTCGTTCCTATCTCAAAGCAATGGAACGCGATGATGCTGGTAAGTATTCCAACCAGATCCAGAAAGAGCTACCCGTTCTGAAGAGCGCTCTCCTGAATCATGGAGTGAAAGCTTTTAACAAAAGGGATCACGAAAGAGCTTTTAAGGCTTTCGATCTGGGGGTTCGTGCAGGAGAAGCTTTGAACGATGGCGATCCCGTTGATACGCTCGCCTACTTTAATGCCGGCCTCGCTGCAAGGCAACTCGGAAAAGATTCGATCGCCCTAGAACATTTCCGGACCTCCATCCAATTGGGGAACCAAGAAGCCAAATCCTATTTCATCATCTCCAGGATCCTTAAGGAACAGGATAAGATGAAGGAGGCTTTTCGAACCGTCCAAAAAGGAAGGAAGGAACATCCCGAATTCCGGAAGCTCGTGCTCGAAGAGCTGGATTATTTCATCCGCCTCGGAAAATACCAAAAAGCCCGTGAGAAGCTTGAAAAAGCCGTCGAGAAGAACGAGAGGAATCCGGTCCTTCACTTTTCCTTGGGTACGGTCTACGATCGCCTTTATCAGGACTCAGGTGTGGATTCTGTGAAGATCGGCGACAAGGATAGTTCGCTATTTAAAAAGGCCAAAGATCATTACGTGAAAGCTATTGAACTCGATTCATCATTCCACAGCGCTTTATACAGCTTGGGTGCTCTTTATTACAATCGAGGAGCGGATATTCTCAATGCTTCGAATACTTTAAAAGGGCAAGCCAAATACGAGGAGGAGATCGAAAAGGCTAAGGAAGACCTTCAACGAGCAAGACCTTATCTCGAAAAGGCTCTTGATATTAAACCTCGCGATCGACAAACCCTTATCTCATTAAAGAACCTTTATTCCCGGATCGGTAAGGAGGAAAAGGCTAAGGAACTCCAGCAACGGATCGACAATTGAGAAGCATTTATCCTTCAAGGAAGGTGTCCTGAAGATTTCGTTCTCTGATGAAGAAGGGATTCCTTATTATGGGAATAAATCGATCGGTTCCATCTATTTAACATAATATGAATTATGTGACAAATCCCTACGGCCGAAATATTTCGAGTATCCCATTAAAAGAAACCATCCCATTTTCCGAAATTGCAATAAGGGGAAACAAACCAAGCCATGAGAGACCTGGATATTTTTCCTTCTCTTCCTAAAGCTTCCTTTCCTGGTT
>CAZIDL010000002.1:0-9222 GCA_964537825.1 uncultured Weeksellaceae bacterium | reverse complement strand
TCGGATCATCGGGCCGATCTAAAGATCTATTTGACCGAGGATAGATACCGCGCAGGTTGGCAGGATGATCCCAAAAAACATCTGATGGAATGATACCTAGGCTTCACCCTCAAGTTTTTCCTGAACTTCTTCCCATTCCTTCATCAACCTCTCCAGTTTCTCTTTCGCCTGTCGATGTTCTTCATGAACGTTCTCGTCGTTCTCTGCTTCGCCTTGGTAGATCTTGTTCAAGCGTTCTTCAAGGTCCGCGATCCTTCGTTCCATTTCATCGATCTTCCTTTCGAGCTTCTGAACTTCTTTCTTGGCTTTCTGTTGAGCTTTGTTCTTTTCTTTCTGGACTTGGCCTTTCGGCTTTCCTTTTTTGGGTCCCTTTTCTTTTGATGCTTTTTCCCCAACGCCTCCTTCCCATTGCTGCATATCCTCGATGCGCTTGTCCTCCAGAAAGCGATCGATATCGCCGTGATGTTCCTTGATACCCTGGTTGCGGAACTCGTAAACTTTATCGGTCAGACCGGCCATCAATTCCCTATCATGGGAAATGATGATCAAACTTCCATCATAGTGCTTTAAGGCGTCCTTCAAGACCTCTTTGCTGCTCATATCCAGGTGATTGGTCGGCTCGTCGAGCACGAGGAGATTCGCCGGCTCCATCATAAGCTTGCAAAGGGCCACCCGTGCCTTTTCCCCTCCAGAAAGCACATCGATCTTCTTGTTGATATCCGAGCCACTGAAAAGGAATGCACCGAGGATATCTCTGAGATAAGGCCGTGTCTCATCCGTAGCTGAGGCCTCTACAGCTTCGTAAACGGTCAGATCTTTCTCCAGTGCGCTGGTACGTTCCTGTGCATAATAGCCCACTTTCACCTGGTGTCCCAATTTAAGATGGCCCGTATGATCTTCATGCCCGGTGATGATCTTAGCGAGGGTCGATTTTCCCTCCCCGTTCCGCCCTACAAAGGCCACCTTTTCCCCTTTCTCGAGAACAAAGTCAAGGTTCCGGAGCACTTGCTGCTCTCCGTAACTTTTACCGATCCCCTCTCCTTCCAGAACGACCTTCCCGGAATGCGGTGCAGGTGGGAAACGAAGATGGAGTTGGGTCGTGTCCATTTCATCCACCTCCACTTCTTCCATTCGTTCCAGGCGTTTTTGAAGGTTTTTGGCGAAAGATGCTTTATTGGGCTTCCCTTTGAACTTTTCGATCAGTTGCTTGGTCCGGGCGATCTCTTTATCCTGGTCCTTCTTGGCCTTCTCCTGCTCTTCGATCCGGGTTCGGCGGATCTCCATGAAATTGCTAAAGGGGACCCGATGGTCATGGACCCGACCATTGACGACTTCGATAGTCCGTTCTGTGACCGCGTCAAGAAAGCGGCGATCGTGTGATACCAGGATCAGCCCCCCCGGAAAACTGCGGAGGCGTTCTTCCAACCAGAGGATGGAATGAATGTCCAGGTGATTGGTCGGTTCATCGAGGAGCAAGAGATCGGGACCGCGGAGGAGCAATTTTGCGAGTTCCACCCTCATGCGCCATCCACCGCTGAAAGCTCTCATCGGTCGCTCCAGGTCCTCTTCTCCGAATCCGAGCCCGAAGAGGGTGCGCTCGAGCTCTCCTTCCTGATCGTACCCCCCTAGCATCGAATAGCGCTCCTCGATGTCGTGAGCTTCCTGGGCGATCTCCATGAATTCCTCGCTGGAAGGATCGGAATGCTCGGTCATCTGCTTTTGGAGGTCTTCTTTTCTCCGTTCAAGGCGCTGGAATTCCTCAAAAGCAGTACGCGCCTCCTCTTTCACCGTGCGGTTCTCCTCTTGCTCCATTTCCTGGGCAAGCAGGCCGATCTTAAGGTCCCGTTCACTGCTTATCCGCCCCTCATCGGGCATTGTTCCCCCCAGAATGGCTCGAAGGAGGGTACTCTTTCCCGATCCGTTCTTTCCGATCAAACCGATCCGGTCCCCCCTTTCCACCATGAAGGAGACCTGATCGAGGAGCGGAGCTCCGTTCACCCTTACTGTCACGTGGTCCAAAGCGATCATAGAGCGCAAATGTAGCTAGATGGATCGGACCAAAAAAAGGCCGCCTCTATAAAAGAGGCGGCCTTTTAAGTCCGAAGGACTTTATCTTTCTATTAGCGAGAAAGAACGACCCGCCCGACGTTC
Source organism: uncultured Weeksellaceae bacterium (assembly GCA_964537825.1). Taxonomy (GTDB): domain Bacteria; phylum Bacteroidota; class Bacteroidia; order Flavobacteriales_D; family CAYVSK01; genus CAZIDL01. The sequence goes on along the minus strand of CAZIDL010000002.1, from coordinate 7,071 downwards.
AGGGTGGCATCGTTCGTGTTCCGCAGACGCACGAAATATACGCCTTCTTCCTGACCGCTCAGATCAAGTTGAACCCGATCGCTGTTGGTGAGCGAACGCTCGTGGACAACGCGGCCGGTAAGATCGAGGACTTCGATGCTTCCTGAGCGGGCCCGGCTCATCTGAACCTTGAACTGTCCCTTACTCGGATTGGGTCGGACCGTCAATTCGGCATTCTCAACTTTTTGTTCCTGAATCGAGGTCGTGTTGACCACCTCTATCGTCACTTTTGCGGAATCCGTGCAGTTCCCTTCGGTCACATAGAGCGTCACCGTATAGGTCCCTTTTGCAGAATAAGTGTGAGAAGTGGTAGCTCCGCTACCTGTACTCCCGTCACCGAAATCCCAACTGTAGTTGCTCCCGACGGATCCGGAGGAGGTGAAGTTCACGGTGCCATTGAAAGCAAGGTCGACGCTGTCCGTGTCCGAACTGGCCATAGCAACAGGCTGGAGCTTGGTCTGGATTGTGGCCGTGGTGGAATCCATGCACATGTTGGAATCCTTCACCATCACCTTGTAGTTACCAGCGGACAATCCCGTGAGGTTAGAGCTGCTTTGAAAACTGGAACCTCCATCGGAACTGTATTCCAAAGAACCGCTCCCCCCAGATGCACTGACCATGATCTCACCGTCACTCATTCCGCAAGTAGCATCCGTGATCGAAACGCCGTTCAGGTTAGGTGCCGTTTGCATATTCAGGGTGATCGTCGAATCATCCGTACAGCCAGTGGTCGTCTCTTTAACTACAACGTCATATGTTCCAGCACTAAGGCCATTGAACTTATTGCTGGCCTGAAAGTTAGTGCCACCGTCTACACTGTAATCAAAAGAACCGCCACCACCGGAAGCCTGGATCTTGATCATCCCATCGGACATGTTGCAAGCTTCGTGTTCGATCGTGATCTTGTCGATGTAATTGACATCGTTGCCGACATAAACACTATCCGTATAAACGCAACCACTTGCATCCTTGACGGAATAACCATGCTTCCCAGAAGCGAGAGATGAGAAGGTGCTATCGGTCTGATAAGCTCCACCATCCACGCTGAACTCGTAGGGAGTAGAACCTCCTGTAGCATGGATCGTGATCGAACCATCAGAAAGTCCGCAACTCGCTTTCGAGACATCCACGCTATCGACGCCATGCGTAGTTCCGCTATCGACGACGGTCATCATCGTATCGGAGCCGTTCACTCCCATGGCGATGACCTCGTACATGCCGCTATCGAGCCCCATGAAGGTGCTATCGTTCTTCCAGGTAGCCCCTCCATCGATGCTGTATTGCGTGCATGAATCCACATTGGAGGCATGGACCTCGATCGAACCGTCAGCCCCTGCGGTCTGGCAAAGGCTCGGCTCAACAGTAAGGCTGTCGATCGTCGGTGCCGGCGTGTAGAGCTTGAAATTATCTGCTTCTAAGACCCCCCCTGTTGAGGAGTTACCGATCCCGAAGATGGAATTTGCTTCAGCTCCCATAATAAATTGGATGGTGTCCGGGGTCAAACAGGTATCGTAGCTGAAACCTATCTTTACATTGGTCCAAGTCCCGATGCTTCCTGGAGGCAGAAAGGTTGCCGCTGTCCCGACTACATGAGTAGAGTCGGTCGGCGCATCGTATTTTGTCAGCTGACAATAGATAACCCCTGTATCCCCAGCAGGAATGTTGTAACGAATGTAACCTCCAATACTGTCAGGGCGCTTGCTATAAGGCGCTCCAAAACCATTAACGAAAGACCCGATCGCGGAAATACCTAAAGTATCACCGAGCGTAGAATTATAACTAGTGGTGATCTTCAGGGCAGAGCCACCGTTCTGTGGGTCGGTAGTGTTCTCCGATCCCAAGTGAGTGGCTTCAAAACCCGCGGGTGCAGGATTCATCAAAGCATTGGTGCTCCAGTTCTCAAAGTCGAGGTTATTGACCCCTGATTGACCAAAGGAGGCCATTGGAGCCACTAAGAGGGCAAGTAATAAAAGTCCGTGCGTCAAAGTTCGCATATGCGTGGTTTTGGTTCGTAGGAGATTTCCGAGAACAAAATTAAAAAAACAATCTAGATCTTTCATGGACGGTTTATTTTTCTATCCCTCATTCGTGAAAACCCATCGCCCCCCCTGGCTAAGTGCTTCATTGTAGCGATAACCTTCCAGGTCGAAGGCTTTGAGATGCTCCGGGTCCCGGATCTCCATATCGATCATAAAACGGGCCATTAGCCCTCGGGCGCGTTTGGCCTTCATGGGAATGGTCTTATAACGTCCATCCTTTTTCTGCTTAAAGACCGGGGTTATCACACGAGCTCCGATCGCTTCTTTATCAACCGCTTTGCTGTATTCCTGAGAGGCCAGATCGATAAGGACCTTTTCATCCGTTCCCTTAGCTTCTAATTCTTCTTTAAGGAATGCGGTGAGGCGATCACCCCAAAACCTATAGAGGTCCTCTCCCCTATCGTTCGGCAATTTGGTGCTCATTTCGAGCCGATACGGCATGATGAGATCCTTCGGGCGCAGAACACCATAAAGGCCGGAAAGGATGCGAAGGTGTTCTTGCGCCTTGTCCATCTCAGCCTCACCGATGGATCGAACATCGAGCCCCTGATAAACATCTCCTCGAAAAGCCAAAAGGGCCCGCTTCCCTTCCTTCGGGTCCGGGTTTGAATGCCATTCGGCGAAACGTTGGTGATTCTGCTCTGCTAATCGGTCGCTCAGGGCCATGAGCTTTTTCAATCCATCTATATCGTATGCGCGAACCTTTTCCACCAGCTTTTCTGCTTCTTTTTCGAAAGGAGGACGGCTCCGGTCGGTAACGGCCTCTTCTGGTTCGGTGTCCAGGCGTTTGGCAGGGGATAGAACGGCGATCATGTTAGATACTTTTTCGCGAATCTAGCAAGCATAGCCTCAGAAAGACAGCGATCCCTTATCATTGCCTTTCCTTTGTATGGAACGGCCTTTGGTCCGGTCTTATGAAAGGTACGATCTATGTTCCGAAAGACTTTGCAAACCACCTTCATCCCTTTCCTTTTCGCTTCTTTTTCGTTTTTCGCTTGCTCAGGGTCCAAAGAGCAAGCAAAAGCGGATGATGCTACTGCCGATCAGGGGACATCGAATAGCTCGAAAAATGACAGTACCGTCCAGGCGACCGTAAAGGACTACCGACACCTTGATGGTTGCCTTTATATGTTGATCACGGAGAACGGAAAGAAGCTCAACCCCCTCGATTTGGATACGGCTTATTTCGAGGATGGGCTCAAGGTCAAGGTCCGCTATCGGAAAAAGGATGCTGTGACCACTTGTATGTCCGGTCAGAACATCGAAGTACTGGATATCGAAGTGCTGGAATAGCATGCGGATCGTTTTCATGGGAACACCGGATTTCGCAGTATGCAGCCTGGAGCGCTTGCTTTCGAACGGTCATGATGTGGTCGGCGTCGTCACCAATCCCGACCGCCCTTCAGGGCGTGGGCGAAAGGTGCGTCCTTCTCCGGTCAAAGAAAAGGCCCTCGAGCACGACCTGCCGCTTCTTCAACCCGAAGGTCTTCGCGATCCAGCCTTTATCCGATCGCTTCGTTCCTGGGCCCCGGACCTTCAGGTCGTCGTGGCCTTTCGCCTTTTGCCAAAGGAAGTTCGGAGCATTCCGTACATCGGGAGCATCAATCTTCACGCCTCCCTCCTCCCTGCCTATCGAGGAGCTGCCCCTATTCAACGGGCTATTATGAACGGGGAAACCCACACAGGAGTGACCACCTTTTTCATCGAAGAAGGGATGGACAAGGGCGACATCCTCTTGAAGGAAAAGGTGGGGATCGGCAAGGATACCACGGCGGGAGAGTTACATGACGAGCTCATGGAATTGGGGGCGGATCTCGTTCAACGGACGGTTAAGGGGATCGAAGAAGGAAGCCTGGAGCCGACCCCTCAAGATGCTCCTGGGAACGACACTATCACCCGTGCTCCGAAGCTTGGACCGGAAGACCGCCGGTTCGATCCGAAGCTTCCGGCAAAGGAACTTCATGATCGGATAAGGGGATTGAGCCCTTTCCCGGGCGTCCAATGCGAGCTCGTACGATCGGGTGATGGAACGCTTCGGATAAAACTGCTTCGAACGAAGATCTGGGATGAAACGGATGAAAATGCTCGCGTGGAAGAACCAGGGACCATCATTGAGGTCCATTCCGATATATTGCGCGTGAGCACCACTCGTGGGACGATCGCTCTTCTTGAAGTTCAACCGGCCGGCAAAAAGCCGATGAAGATCACAGCTTTCTTGAGGGGGTACAGGGTGGCTGTTGGGGACCGCCTTCGATAAGGCGAGTGTCCGCCGCAGATTGCGCCAAAAAGGCCTTTAACTTTTTTTTCTTAGATTTGCAAAAGCGAAATCAAAAAGTCAAGGATAGCATGAGCGAACGGGAAAAAGACCAGGAATTGACCGCAGATGCCACCGATTGGTATCAGGAGGAATACGGAGAAAAATTCGTCGATAAGTGGGACGAACTGATCAACTGGCAAGCTCGCGAAAAAGGCGAGCAGGAATTCTTCGTTGAAGAACTCGAGAAGCGAGGGGCCAAGAAGATCCTCGACGTGGCCGCGGGTACGGGATACCACTCGATCAAACTCCTCAACCACGGTTTTGATGTTACCAGTGCGGACGGGAATCCGAACATGCTCGCGAAGGCTTTTAACAACGCCCGTCAACAAGGACAGATCCTAAGGACCGTTCAGGCTGATTGGCGTTGGTTGAGCCGGGATATCCACGATAAGTACGATGCGGTGATATGCCTCGGGAATTCCTTTACGCACATGTTCTCCGAACACGACCGTCGGAAAGCCCTTGCTGAATTCTATTCAGCCCTTCGTCATGACGGGATCCTCATCCTCGATCATCGCAATTACGATGTCATCCTGGATCAAGGCTTCAAAAACAAGCATACCTTTTATTATGCGGGCGAGAATATCAAAGCAGAGCCGGATAAAGTGAGCAAGGATCTGGTCCGTTTTCAGTACGAATTCCCGGATAATAGCGTCTTCCACCTTAATTTCTTCCCTCTGAGGAAGGATTACACCACCAGCCTCATGAAAGAGGTGGGGTTCCAAAAGGTCAAGACCTTCGGGGATTTCAAGGAGACCTTCTCCGAAGATGATCCGGATTACTTCATCCATATCGCGGAAAAAGAGTACCTCGAGGAAAAGGACCGCGATCAGTAAGAATCCATAAAATAGGAACGATCATGGCCGATAAGAGTCAAGAAGTGGTGGATACCACCAAGAACTATTACGACAGCGAGGACGCTGATAATTTCTATTATCACGTCTGGGGTGGAGAGGATATCCACGTCGGTCTCTACAATGAGATCGGAGAGTCCATTTACGAAGCCAGTCAGCGCTCGGTCGAAAAGATGACCGAGCTCATCAAGGACCGGGTTGATTCTAATACCCGGGTCGTGGATGTTGGAGCTGGATACGGCGGCACCGCCCGTTACTTTGTTAACAAGTTCGGATGCACGGTGGATTGCCTTAACCTTAGCGAAAAGGAGAACGATCTGAACCGGGAAAAGAATAAGAAACTCGGATTCGAAGGGACCGTCAACGTTTACGGAGGAAATTTTGAGGCCCTTCCCTTTTCCGATGATCGATACGAACTAGCCATCGCTCAGGATGCATTGCTTCATAGTGGGGCCAAAGAGCAGGTTTTCAAGGAAGTCGATCGCGTCCTGAAGCCCGGTGGGGATTTCATCTTCACCGATCCAATGCAAGCGGACGATTGCCCGGAAGGTGTTCTAAAACCCGTCCTTGAGCGAATTCATTTGGATTCCATGGGTTCTGTCGCTAAATATCGTAAAATGGCAAAAGACCTCGGATGGGAAGAGATTCAGGTGGTCGAAATGCCCGAGCAACTCGTGAACCATTACAGCTCCGTTCGCAAAATGCTGCGCGAAAAGTACGACGAGCTTAAGCAACACATCAGTACGGAATATATGGACCGGATGATCGAAGGCCTTGGCCATTGGGTTGAAAAAGGCCAGAACGGTTACCTGAACTGGGGATACCTTCATTTCCACAAACCCTGATCCCGATCCTCTGCTCTATCAAGGTCTAAAAGCCGCTCTCGGTATCGAGAGCGGCTTTTTTTATCGCTTTTCTTTCACCCCTATCCTAGACCGGTCTTTATATATAGAAGAAGAAGCCTTGTAAAGGCTTCCTAGCAACGGATACAAAGCCCCCCTTTATAAAACCCTTTCAGGACGCGGATTTCAGGGGTAGTTATTAACAACCCCCCTGATTTATCAACGATCCGGGCAATTTTCCCGCCCCCAGCTTGACGTGGATCCTTATTCGTCTATATTTGTGGAAGGTTTATCGAAAACCTGTAATGTTTAACCTCAAATCCAATTCGCTATGAACAAGGCAGAATTGATCGACTCGATCGCATCCGAGGCCGATATTACCAAGGCGGATGCTAAGAAAGCATTGGATGCTTTCATCGACACGACGACCAAAGCCCTTAAGAAAGGCAACCGCGTTGCCCTCGTCGGATTCGGCTCCTTCTCCGTTTCCAAGCGTTCCGCCCGCAAAGGCCGGAACCCGCAGACCGGTAAGGAGATCAAGATCCCGGCGAAAAAGGTGGTCAAGTTCAAGCCGGGCGCTGAACTCTCCGACAAGATCAAATAAGTTCCGTCCACCTTTTCTAAAAGCCGTTCCCCGCTGGGGAACGGCTTTTTTTTGTTCGATCTTCGCTATATTCGAACCCGCATCAAAAAGCTCACCGAGAATGGGAAAAGGCGATATCCGTACGCGACGAGGAAAGATCTATCGGGGCACTTATGGCGTGAGCCGTCCCCGAAAAAAGAGCAAGAACAAGGAAGAAGAAGAGGTCAAAAGCAAGAAGAAGAAAAGTACGAGCAAGGGCACCACTGATAGCAGCTCGGAGCAAAAAGCGAGCAAAAGCACTGCAAAGAAGAGTACGAGCAAAGCCAAGAGTTCAGGAGGAAGCTCTAAAAAGAGCAGCTCGAGCAAGAGCTCGAAGGCATCAACCTCAACCAAGAGC
>CAZIDL010000001.1:52841-142809 GCA_964537825.1 uncultured Weeksellaceae bacterium | reverse complement strand
CATTTGTGTTTTTAAGCGACGATCCCTCCTCCTCGGCCAAAATGGCTTGTTTTGACCCTTATCTACCCTTCTTATCATGAATATCGGAGCGCGGACCTTTGCTGCTTTTAAAGCTCTTCTCCTCTTCTTGCGGAGCCTCAGGCTTCCCTTAAGCAAATGGGTTGTTCTTATCTCATTATGCTCATTACCCCTTAAGGTCTTTGCTCAGGAGCTACAGCCACGCCTTACAGTATTCCCCCCTGACCGATATGAAGGCCATTCCCAGGTTTTTTCTGCACATCCCCTTTCAAAGGGAAAGATGGCCTTCGGGACCTTCAAACATCTATTGATCTATGATGGGGAGGAGATGAGCAAAGTGAAGATCGGACCGGGAAAATACGTCCTCGATATGGACAGGGATTATAAGGGAAGATTGTTCGTCGGTGGTATCAGGGCGATGGGAATGCTCTTTCCTGATAGTCTCGGAAACCTGACCTATCGGTCCCTGACACCCCTCCTCCCGGACACCCTTGGCGATCTCGGTAAAATCTGGGAAGTAGTATGCACTGGCAAAGGGAGCACCTACTTTAGGACCAAAGAACAGATATTCCATTTCGATGGGGATAGTATCCATCCGATATTCCCCGGAGAGTCCTTTTTTGGCCTCCACCTTGCAGGAGATGAACTGACCGTACAGGATGTGAATACAGGGATCTATCGGATCGAGGGAGATCAAAAAAACCTCTTATCAGGCTCTAAGGAATTTGTGAGCGGAAAGGAGATCTTTGAAGTGATCGCCAATAAAGCAGGCAATGGTGCACGAACCTTTTTCACAAGAATGGAGGGGCTTTTCAGGTATGATCCGAAGAAGGATTCTTTCCACTCTTTAACCAGGAGGGGCAACGGGCCACAAAGAAGTTCCAGAGGAAAAAACCGTTCTCCGAAAGGAGGTTGGAGATCCGCGCGGATCCATACAGCTTGTGAACTGAACCCTTCCAAGAACCCTTTCGGAGCGGCTTATGCAGTTGGGACCGAGCTAAAGGGGATCTACCTGCTTTCCCGGGATTCTCGGGTCCTCTACCGGATCGGATCGGATGAGGGCCTTCCCTCCGAATACATATGGGATCTGGTCCCAACATCCGGAGGTGATATTTGGGCGACCACTGAGAACGGAATAGCCTTGATCCATACGGGGCTCCCTTTTACTTTCGGTAGGAAAGGAAAGGATTTCAAGGGAGCAGTGAGAGATGTTGAACGGTCACCCGTCGAAGGAGGTCCATTGTTCCTATCAACATCGCAAGGTGCTTGGGTCAAGAACCCTAAAAGGAAAGGATTCCGGTACCTCCAAGGGAGCAAAGGAAAATTGAACAATATGCTCGCCTGGCCGAGTGACCCTTCGAAGCTTAACGCCCCGCCTTCCCGAACGCTCGTAGCAGGGGGACATTCGGGAATTCTTTCGATCGCTTATGGAGCTGATAAGCAGGTTTCAGTGGACACCCTCTTCCATCATCACATCCGTGATATAGTTCACCTCCCCCAGAAAAGCGAACAGCGCCATGCGGTACTGGCCGGAGGTCGTTCCGGATTATACGTTCTCAGGAGCAAGAGGATCCTCGGTGGAGACCCCCCGGAAGCTCTCTTGAAGATCCCGGATATCCGAGCCGTGGCATCCGTAGGTGTGACATTGAATGAAAGAGGGGACTCCCTGCGTTTATGGGGTGCCACGCCCTCCAAAGGAGTCGACCTTCTTAAAATAACCGTCGATACAGGAATGAACGAATACCGTATAACCCGTTACGACACCACGGACGGACTCCCGGGTGGGCAAGTATGGGTCTTTGAAGACCCTGAAGGAAAAGGGGTGCTTTTCGGTACCAAGGAAGGATCATACGCTTTCAAGAACGGAAGCTTTTCCCCTTCCTGCCGTTACCATCAGATCTTTTGCGATGGAAGCCGCCAACTATGGAGATTGAGCAAGGGGGTCGAGGAAGAAGTGTGGATCGGGGATGCTGAGGGAAGTCGTGTGAAACATTTGATACCGGACGGAGAAGGATACCGCGTAGATAGCCTTCCCTTTCGGAATTTGGACATAGGGATCATCAGAGAGATCCATCCAGAAGAAGGAATTGCCTGGATCGGAGCGGACCAGGGATTAGCACAGTACGATCCGGATGTAAAGAATGAAACGGACCGCGCGTGGGACTGTTCGATAAGGAGGGTCCTGGGATCTGGTGATAGCTTACTTTTCGGAGGGACCTTTTTCCGGGATGGTGATGGACATCCCTCCCGATCCGATGATCACCATGGCAAGGCTGGTCAGAATGAGGACCGTTCAAGCAGGCCCGCGGTCGATGGTCTTGCGTTAAGTCGAGTGCCTCTGGACTCTCAACCGGATGGCATGACCCCCACCCTGCCCTATTCCCGGAACCGTATGAAATTCAGTTTCGCAGCTTCCTTTACAGATAAGCAAGAGGCGGTGAAGTACAGCTACAAGCTCCTTGGTTTCGACTCGACTTGGAGCAAGTGGACCCAAGAACTCCAAAAGGAATACACGAACCTTCCGGAAGGGAACTACACTTTTAAAGTGAAAGCCCGGAACATCTACCTCCACGAAAGTTCGACCGCCAAATACCGATTTACGATCCTACCTCCTTGGTACCGGACCTGGACCGCTTATAGCGGATATTCCCTTGCAGGGATCGGGCTGATCTGGTTGATCGTATGGCTCAACAGCCGGCGCTTGGTGGCCCAGAAGCAACGGCTGGAGGAGATCGTATCAAAGCGGACCAAGGAGATCCAGGAAGAAAAGGCAAAAGTAGAAGAGGCCCATAAAGAGATCACCCAAAGCATCGATTATGCCCAGAAGATCCAATTCGCCCTTCTTCAGTCGGAAGAAAATGTCTCTTCACACCTTCCTGAGCACTTCATCCTTTTCAAACCCCAATCCCAGGTCTCCGGGGACTTCTATTGGATCAGGGAACATAAAGGACACCTCTATTTTGCTGCCGTGGATTGCACTGGCCATGGTGTACCAGGTGCTTTCATGTCCATGCTCGGGATCAGCCAGCTCAACGAGATCATGAACACAGATGAGCTCTTAACACCTGCTACCATCATGACCGAACTGCGTCAACGGGTGGTCCGCGAGTTGAGCGGATCAACCTCTGAGCAGACGGCCAAGGACGGCATGGATGCAGCGATGGTGAGGATGCCTTGTGGAATATCCGATCCGCCCGCAGATCCCGAAGAAGTGGAGATCCAATTCAGTGGTGCACAGAATCCGCTCTATGTTATAAGAGAAGGGATCGGAGAAGCGTCAAAGGATACCATCGACCTTTCGGACGTTCCTGAAGATCGGATCCGTGCTTTCAAGAAAAGCCCTGATGGTATAGAGATCAAAGGAGATCCGATGCCTGTGGGGCATGATGGGCATGCCTTCGATGCCTTTACGAACCTGACCCTTAAAGCTCAAAAGGGGGATATGCTCTATATGTTCTCTGACGGATATGCCGATCAGTTCGGAGGACCGAAGGGCAAGAAGTTCCGCTATGGTCCCTTCAAAAAACTCTTAGCAGATCTCCACAAGAAACCGGTCGACGAACAAAAAAAGGAACTCGACCGCATCTTCGAGGATTGGAAAGTGGAAGGACACCAAGAACAGATCGATGACGTGGTAGTGATCGGGGTCCGCCTTTAGAACTTCCCTAAATTCGCTGAAGCCATGGAGGAGGTCATCCGTACCGAAAAGCTCTGCAAGACCTATTTCCTTGGTTCTGAATCCGTTCATGCTTTGGTGGACGTGGACCTTCGGATCGAGCGGGGCGATTATGTGGCGCTGATGGGACCTTCCGGATCGGGAAAATCCACCCTGATGAACATTCTAGGATGCTTGGATACGCCGACATCCGGACGCTATGTACTCAACGATTCCGACGTGAGCGACCTTTTCGATAGCGAGTTGGCGGAGATCCGGAATCGGGAGATCGGTTTCATCTTCCAGACCTTCAACCTGCTCCCCCGCTACAGTGCCCTCGAGAACGTGGCCCTCCCCCTTATCTATGCAGGTGTAAAGCGGGAAGAGCGCGAGGAAAGAGCACGCAAGGTCCTTGAACAGGTCGATCTGAAAGAACGGATCCTTCACAAGCCGAACGAACTCTCAGGAGGACAACGGCAACGTGTGGCGGTGGCAAGGGCCCTCGTCAACCAACCCTCGATCATCCTGGCCGACGAACCTACGGGGAACCTCGATTCAAAGACCTCCTCAGAGATCATGAACCTCATCGACGAGATCCATCAGAAGGGGAACACGATCATCCTTGTGACGCACGAAGAGGAGATCGCTGAACGGGCGCGGCTGAAAGTCCGCCTGCGGGATGGAATGGTGGAAGGGGACCCTGATAACACCCAAGCTACGATGCAACCATGAAGGTTTATACGCGAAAAGGGGACGGAGGAAAGACCTCGTTGCTTAGCGGCACAAGAGTACCCAAGCATCACTTGCGTATCGAAGCATACGGAACCGTCGACGAGCTCAATGCCTACATCGGGCTCCTAAGGGATCACGAAATGAGCGAAGCGGAAAAGGAGGAGCTCATCGAAATGCAGGACCGTCTCTTCACGATCGGAGCGATCCTGGCCACAGAGCCTGAAAAGGAAAAGATAAAACTCCCACCCATGAAGGAGGAAGATGTGACGCGACTGGAAAAAGCTATCGACCGGATGGACCAGGAGCTACCGGAAATGCAGCATTTCATTCTTCCAGGTGGCGCTCCCGCCGTATCGCATTGCCATATCGCAAGATGCGTATGCAGACGTGCAGAGCGAGTGGTGGAAGAGCTGAACGAAAAGGAGAAAGTGGATCCTCTGATCCTTCGCTACCTCAACCGTGCCTCCGATCATTTGTTCGTTCTTTCCAGGAAGCTCAGCAAAGAGCTAGGAGCTGAGGAACGAACCTGGGAACCGAAGATGTAACCTTGTCCGTAAGTCCACGTAGTTCCCGAAGAACAAGCAAAGCGAACAGTTGCCCTTTGATGCTGTTCTAACGTGGGTCGAACAAGATCGATCCGCATTTTTGCATACTTTTCGAACACCTTAATTAAAGGGTCGTTTTATGTATTGGACGCTAGAACTCGCTTCTTATCTCGAGGATGCACCCTGGCCTGCTACCAAAGAGGAGCTTATCGATTATGCCATGCGCCGGGGAGCTCCGCTCGAAGTTGTGGAGAACTTGCAGGAACTGGAGGATGAAGGAGAGGTATACGAGAACATCGAGGACATTTGGCCTGATTATCCCTCAAAAGAAGACTTCTTCTTCAACGAGGACGAATACTGACCCCCTTCCCATTCCCCTTCATCCCTCTTCCACGATCGTTCCCCGATGCGCGGGATCGATCGTTCCCGCCGCGATATCCTTACCTTTGTAAAGGTGCTGAAAAAGGGGCGTTCACTCCTTCAGCTCCCTTTCCAACCGAGAGTTCCATAAGCCTATGATGGGAACCGTCAACAGCGTTCTTAAAAAGATCTTCGGCGACAAGCAGAGCAAGGACATCAAAGCCCTTCAGCCCCTCGTCGACCGCACCAACGAAGAATTCGAGAAACTCCGTTCGCTCAGTAACGATGAGCTGAGGGGAAAGACCGCCGAGTTCAAAGAACGCATCCGGGATGGGATCCGGGAGAAACAGGAAGAGGCTGAAAGCTTGCGGAAGAAGGTGGAGGAAGCCCCTGAGATGGAGATCGAGGAGAAAGAGAACATCTACGAGGAGGTCGACCGGATCGAAAAGGAGGTGGACGAGAAGATCGAAGAGATCCTCGAGGAACTTTTGCCGCAAGCCTTTGCGGTCGTTAAGGAGACAGCCGATCGATTCTTTCACAACGAAAGCCTGGAATTGACCGCCACCGACCACGATCGGGACATGGCGGCCAAAAAGGAATACGTCGAGATCGAGGGAGATAAGGCTTATTGGTACAACGAATGGGACGCTGCTGGCAAGGAAGTGAAATGGGACATGGTCCACTACGACGTCCAGATCATGGGCGGGATCGCCCTTCATCAAGGGAAGATCGCTGAGATGCAGACCGGAGAAGGGAAAACCCTCGTCGCCACGCTTCCCCTCTACCTCAACGCGCTAGCGGAACGTGGCGCCCAGCTCATTACTGTGAACGATTACTTGGCCCGAAGGGATGCTGAATGGATGGGGCCGCTCTTTGAGTTCCACGAGATGCGAGTGGACTGTGTGGACCGTTACCAACCCAACTCCCCGGAACGGAAAGCAGCCTATCAAGCCGACGTCACCTACGGCACCAACAACGAATACGGGTTCGACCACCTGCGGGACAACATGGCCGGAGACCCCGAGGATCTCGTCCAGCGCAAGCACCATTACGCCATCGTCGACGAAGTCGATTCGGTACTGATCGACGACGCCCGGACCCCCCTCCTGATCTCAGGCCCTACGACCCAAGGGAATAACGAAGAGCAGTTCGACGACCTCAAACCCAAGGTAGAAAAGCTCGTTAAAGCCCAGCAAAAGCTGGTCAATGATCTCCTCACCGAAGCCAAGCAAAAGCTCAAACAGCTCAACGAACCGGACGCTGACAAAAAGACCATCAACGAGGGAAGCTTGGCTTTGCTCCGTGCTTACAGGGGGCTTCCTAAGCATAAAGCCCTGATCAAGTTCCTCAGCGAACCCGGCGTTCAGACCCAGCTCACCAAAACGGAGAACTTCTACCTCCAGGACAGCGCCAAAGAGATGCGCAACACGGTGGACCCTGAGCTTTACTTCGTGATCGAGGAAAAACAGAATTCCATCGAGCTGAAGGAGAAAGGGATCGAACTGATAACCGAAGAGGCTCAGGACCCCAACTTCTACATCATGCCGGATATCGGCGCTGAGATCGCGAAGCTCGATAACGCCGAGATGGACGAGGAGGAGAAGCAGAAGCAGAAGGACGAACTGATGCAGGAGCACGCGGTAAAGGCGGAGCGCATTCACACGATCGACCAGCTCCTGAAGGCTTACACCATGTTCGAGAAGGACGTGGACTACGTGATCATGGACGGGCAGGTCAAGATCGTGGACGAGCAAACAGGCCGTGTGCTGGAAGGACGCCGTTATAGCGACGGACTCCATCAGGCGATCGAATCCAAGGAGAACGTGGAGATCGAAGCTGCTACCCAGACCTACGCTTCCATCACGCTCCAGAATTATTTCCGCAAATACCACAAACTTGCTGGAATGACGGGAACGGCCGAAACGGAAGCGGGCGAATTCTGGAACATCTACAGCCTCGACGTGGTGGTCATTCCAACCCATGAACCCGTCATCCGGGAAGACAAGGAGGACCTGGTCTTCAAGACCCAGCGGGAGAAATTCAACGCTGTGATCGAGGAGATCGAAAGGCTCCAGGGGATCGGAAGGCCAGTGCTCGTAGGAACGACTTCCGTGGAGATATCTGAGCTCCTGAGCCGGATGCTGAAGCAGAAAAAGATACAGCATAACGTCCTCAATGCTAAAAGGCACCAACAAGAAGCCGATATCGTAGCCCAGGCCGGACAAAAAGGAACGGTGACCATCGCGACCAACATGGCCGGCCGCGGAACGGACATCAAACTCGGGGAAGGGGTGCGGGAAGCTGGCGGACTGGCTATCCTCGGGACCGAAAGGCACGACGCACGAAGGGTCGACCGACAGCTCCGGGGAAGGGCCGGGCGCCAAGGCGATCCCGGATCCAGTCAATTCTTTGTCTCGCTTGAAGACCGCCTGATGCGCCTCTTTGGCTCGGAACGGATCTCCAAGGCCATGGACCGAATGGGCATCCAGGAAGGCGAAGTGATCACCCACTCCATGATCACCAAATCGATCGAACGGGCCCAGAAAAAAGTAGAGGAGAACAACTTCGGGATCCGGAAGAAACTCCTCGAATACGACGACGTGATGAACTCCCAACGGGAGGTTATCTATACCAAACGCCGTCATGCGCTTTTTGGAGAGCGACTCAAGCTCGACGTGGCCAACATCTTCAAAGAGACCTGTGAAAGTATCGTCCAGGAATATCAGGAAGCAGGTGATCTCGAAGGTTTCAAAATGGAGCTCCTGCGAGTGCTATCCCTCGAGTCCCCCTTCGAAGAACAAGCCTTCCTGGACCGTGATCCTGAAAGCCTCGGTAATGAACTCTATAAAGTGGCCTGGGATCATTACCAGTACCGATGCAAAAGGGTCGCGGAACAAGCTTACCCTGTCCTGAAAAGCGTGTATGAAGAGCAAGGAGACCAGTACCAGAACATCGTGGTCCCCTTTACGGACGGTATCAAGGAGATAAGGGTGGTCGCGGACCTGAAAGAAGCCTACGATACCGAAGGAGAGTCCCTGAGTACGGCCGTAGAGAAGAGCGTGATCCTCTCCACCATCGATGAGAACTGGAAGGAACATCTGCGCGAGATGGACGACCTCCGACAATCCGTTCAACAGAGTGCTCAATACGAGCAGAAGGACCCGGTACTGGTCTACAAGTTCGAGTCCTTCAACCTCTTCAAGAACATGCTGATCCGGATGAACAAGGACATCAGCTCCTTCCTTGTCAAATCGAGCCTACCTGCCAGCTCTGAGGAGGAGGTGCAGGACGCGGACGAGGTCAGTCAACCCAGCGACCTGGACCGAATACAGACCTCCCGGGAAAGCACCCTTGCGAACGGGGACCAACAGCAAGCAGCGGCTCAACAGGAAAAGGAAGGAAAAGCAGAGCCGGTCACCGTAGAAAAGAAACCCGGACGGAACGAACCATGCCCCTGTGGAAGTGGGAAGAAGTACAAGCACTGCCACGGAAAGCCTGGAAGTGAGGGACTCTGAACCGGTTCACCGAACGATCAGAGAACGCGATCCATCGCCGACCCGCAAGTGATAAAAGCCGGGATCAAGCTCACGACCGAAATGAAGGATAGCCCCTGGAGTTAACACGTCCGGGGAAAGCGAAAGTTGTTGTCCGCTCCCATCGTAGAGCTTCAGGCGGACAGCCTCCTTACTGCTGGCATCGAGCCTTATACGGAAGCCATGATCGGAAGGATTAGGGCCTAGGAAACGAACTCCGTCAGGCAATTCCCGATGGCTCTCGATACCCGTTAAGCCAACGGCCATGCTGTCCGGCAAACCTACACACCCATTACTGTCCGTGCGCGTAACCTTAACATAGCCCGTTTGAGACCCCCAATCCACTTCGATGGAATCGGTCCCCTGCCCGGACACGATACTCGCACCGGACGGAACTTCCCAATTCCAGCTAGAACCTTGCACAGAAGGCGTGGAGAAAACAACCCCTTGTTGCCCGGTATTCACAGCCGTAGGTCCCATGACCTCAGCGTAAGGGATGATCCCAAAAAAGCGGGCAGCCCAATAGGAAGAGAAAAGCTCGACATCGAAAGCGTTCGTTCCAATGCTCCCCCCCTTTCCTTTGCATAGGGGATTGCCTGGGTCCACAGGGATCCCGTGGTCCATTCCCTGCACCGTATAACGGCTTACGACAATGGAACCACTACCGTTGGAATAATTTTCACGGGTCACCGAGGAAGCTCCAGCGATCTCGTATTGGGTTCGGTCGACGGTTTGATCGGCACCGTGAACAGCGGTCCACTGTTCCATCAATTCACGAGCGTTCACCGGATCAACGGTCCCGTCCGAACTTCCATGAAAGGTGGCCAACTTCGGATAATCCCCATTGTAGGAACTGTAGGCGTTTTCGGCAAGGTTCTTCCATTCTGAGGGCGTGCTGTCGACCTTTCCGTTCATGGCCTTTTGCGCCCTGCTAAAGTCAGAGGCCGCCTTATAAGGGAGACCGGCCATCACAGCTCCCGCACTGAAAACCTCCGGATAACAAGCCATCATCACGGCGGTCATAGCTCCTCCAGCAGAGAGGCCCGTGACATAGACCGACCCGTTATCGATCGCATGATCCGTCTTCATTCGATCGACCATCTGACGAACGGACTTGGCCTCTCCACTCCCTCTTTGTTGGTCGGATGACAGGAACCAATTGAAGCAATTAGCAGAATTGTTAATGGTCTTCTGCTCGGGGAAAAGGAGGTAGAACCCGTAACGGTCTGCCAGACGGTACCATTCGGTATCATTGAAATAACTATTGGCCGATTGCCCACAGCCGTGAAAGACCACCAAAAGCGGTACTTGACCTTGAGGTTGAGGATTTGGCTCGTACTCGTACATCCGAAGATCCCCGGGGTTGGAACCGAAACTGTTGACCTGTTGAAGGGATTGCCCCCATCCTTCTTTGAGGAATAAAGGGCCGAAAACGGCAAGGAAACCGAGGAAAAGCTTTTTGCACATCATACGCACAAAGGTAAGCCAGTTCAGCCATTGTTCATTTGTCGGTCCAAAGCCCGATACTGCACTGCTTCCCGCACGTGGGTAGGTGCGATGTCCGTGGCCCCTTCCAGGTCGGCTATCGTTCGAGCGACCTTGAGCACACGTGCATAAGAGCGTGCCGAAAAACCGAGCTTCTCCAAGATATCCTTAAGGATCCGCTCCCCCTCCTCATCGAGCTCGCAATAGCGCTGTTGCATCTTAGGGGATAGTTGAGCATTATTGTGGACGCCTGCGGCGTTTTCGTACCGTTCCTCCTGTTGGGTGCGCGCCCTTTCGACCCGTTCCCGGATCTCCTTGCTGTTCTCCCCGGTCCTTCTTTCCGACAATTGGTCAAAGGGGACGGGATCGACCTCTACGTGCAGGTCGATCCGGTCGAGCAAAGGTCCTGATACACGGCTCATGTAACGCTGGACCTTCCATTCAGGGTCGGCGTTGGGATCGCTGGGATCGTAATGGTCCCCACTGGGTGTCGGGTTCATGGAAGCCACCATCATGAAGCTGGCGGGATAATCGACAGTGACAGCTGCCCGGGATATGGTGACCTTCCGATCCTCGAGAGGCTGGCGGAGCACTTCCAATACTGCCCGCTTGAACTCCGGAAGTTCATCCAGGAAGAGCACCCCATTGTGAGCAAGTGAGATCTCACCGGGCATGGGATCGCTCCCCCCTCCCACCAGAGCAACATCGCTGATGGTATGATGAGGGGCTCTAAAGGGCCGTTCGCTCATCAACCCTTCATTCCCGGGCAATTTTCCGGCCACGGAATGGATCTTGGTGGTCTCTAATGCCTCTTCCATCGAAAGTACTGGGAGGATGGAGGGAAGTCGCTTTGCGAGCATGGTCTTACCCACTCCAGGCGGTCCGATCAGTAACAAGTTGTGACCACCTGCGGCCGCGATCTCCATAGCCCGCTTAACATTCTCCTGCCCTTTCACATCAGCCATATCAGCTTCTTCGGAGATACTACCTGAAGAAGGGAGCCTTCTTTTGGGTGCCTCGAGCGACCGCATCGGATCCCCATCATCAAAATGGGAAATGACCTCGCTTATATGTCTGGCACCATAGATCCCGATGCCATCGACCACTGCAGCTTCAGCCGCATTGTCGGCAGGCAGAACGAGGCCTTCGAAGCCATCGTCACGGGCCCGTACCGCGATCGGAAGAGCCCCCCGTATCGGACGTAGGGAGCCATCGAGCGATAGCTCGCCCATCATCAAATACTGGTCCATTGCCGCTCCCACTATTTGGCCGGAAGCCGCCAATAAACCCATAGCCAGTGGAAGATCATAGGACGACCCTTCCTTCCGGATATCAGCAGGGGCCATGTTGATAACGATCTTCTTCCCCGGTACGCGATAACCGGCCGAGCCAACAGCGGATTCGATCCGTTGCTGGCTTTCTTTGACCGCACTATCAGGGAGCCCGACGAGAAAGAAATTCACTCCCTGACCGATGGATACTTCGATGGTGATCGGGATGGCTTGCACCCCGTACACCGCACTCCCATAAGTATGAATGAGCATTTATCCCTCTTCTTGGTCCATTCGTTGTTCAACGTACTGGATGAGGGAGTGAATGATCGTGATGTGGAGTTCCTGAGCGTGGTCGGAGTGGTCGGAATAGGGGGCGCGGATCTCGATATCAGCAGAATAGGAAAGTTCGCCGCCGTTCTTTCCGGTCAGGCCGATGACCTTGACCCCCTTTTTCTTAGCGGTGTTAACGCCGTTGAGCACGTTCCGGGAATTCCCGCTAGTGCTTATAGCCAGCAGGACATCGCCCCGTACACCGAAGGCTTCAATGTAGCGGGAAAACACTTGTTCGAAACCGAAATCGTTCGAGGTACAGGTAATATGGGCAGGGTCAGCAATAGCTATAGCAGGAAAAGGGGAGCGATCCTCCCGAAAGTTCCCGGTCATCTCCTCCGCAAAATGCATAGCATCGCAGAGCGAGCCACCATTCCCACAAGCATACACCTTATTCCCGCTCTTCAAACAGCTTGCGAGCAGATCTCCGGCCTCTTCGATCGACCGGAAGTTCCGCTCTTCATCCATGAATTTATCGAAGAGCTTCCGCGCTTGTTTGAAATGATCTTCGACGATCATATAGCTAGTTCCGCATAACTTTTTCAAACTTACAAAAAATCCAAAGCGATGAAGGTCCGGCGGTCCTTATTACCTTTAAGCTCGTAAAGCAGGGATGCCATGAGACCGATCCTTTATGCCATCATCTTGGTCCTCCTCTTTTTCTGTGATCCGAGCATTGCCCAAAAGAACGGAGCTAAAGATAAGGCTAAGAGCTGTTATCGAGAATACATCGAGGTCTTTGAACAAAGGGGAGCCAAAAATGTAGAGAACGGCGTCCACGAGAACGTCGTGGTCACGGTCCGCAAAGGCGATCGTGCCAACTGTTATATGGGGAAGGCCAAGGTCAAGAGCGGCGTGGTTCAGAATGTCCATCTGATGGTATCGGATTCCACCTATGAGGAATTGGGATATAAATTCAAGCATCCAGAGGTCGACTTTGAGATCGTGAACGGGATAGCCGGTCCCAAAGTGACCGACGAAAAGGAGAAATTGGTGAACGTGCTCTTCGTGGAACACATCAAACCCAAGCAGAAGGAATACATGAAGGCTCCGGATCCGGACTTCGATTGATCCTATCAATTACCCTGAGCAGCTCGATCCTTCATGCAGCAATATCTGGACCTCCTTCAAAAGATCCTCGATACGGGAACCGCTAAGGAAGACCGTACGGGAACGGGCACTTTAAGCTGTTTCGGCCATCAGATGCGCTTTGACCTTCAAGAAGGGTTCCCGGCCCTTACGACCAAAAAGCTCCACCTTCGCTCCATCATCCACGAGCTCCTTTGGTTCCTCCAGGGGAGCACCAATATCGAGTATCTCAAAGAGCACGGCGTTTCTATATGGGATCCCTGGGCGGATGAGAACGGGGACCTCGGTCCCATCTACGGATACCAGTGGCGTTCCTGGCCAACCCCTGACGGTCAGCACATCGATCAGATCCAAAAAGTACTGGAGCAGATCCGCGAGACGCCGCATTCAAGACGGATCATCGTATCGGCTTGGAACGTTGCCGATATCGAACGAATGGGGCTCCCGCCTTGCCATTGCCTCTTCCAATTCTACGCGGCGAACGGTGAACTTTCCTGCCAATTATACCAGCGAAGCGCCGACACTTTCATCGGGGTTCCCTTCAACATTGCCTCCTATGCCCTGTTGACCATGATGGTCGCCCAAGTAACGGACCTCGAACCGGGCGAATTCATCCATACCTTCGGGGACGTCCACCTCTACAACGACCACCTGGAACAAGCCCGCACCCAGTTGCAACGCGAACCGAGATCCCTTCCTAAGATGTGGATCAACCCTGAAGTGAAAGACCTCTTTTCCTTTAGCTACGAGGACTTTGAACTCCAGGACTACCATCCTCACCCGCATATCAAAGCCAAGGTATCGGTATGACCTGGAAGGGGATGACGGTCTCCATGATCGCGGCATGCAGTGAGAATCGTGCCATCGGAAAGGATAATGGGCTGATGTGGCATATGCCGGAGGATCTGAAATTCTTCAAGCGAAAGACCAAGGGTCATCATGTGACCATGGGACGAAAGACCTTTGAATCCTTCAAAGGCAGCCTGCCCGATCGGACCAATATCATCATCACCCGAAGGGAAAGCTACGAAGTGCCGAATGAGGATTGCCTCGTCGTGCACTCACTAGAGGATGCCCTGACCCGTGTACAAAATGATACGGAACCTTTCATCGTTGGTGGGGAACAGATCTACAGGATCGGTATGGAGATCGCTGACCGCCTTTATATCACATGGATCCACGCTGAATTCGACGGGGACGTATTCTTCCCTGAGATCGGCCCTGAATGGAAAGAGGTGGAACGAGAAGAGCGGTCACCCGACAAGGCCCATCCCTTTCCATATTCTTTCGTAACTTATGAAAGGGTATAGGTATAAAGCCAGCATGATGATGAGCCTTGGACCAGAACGAGCAAAAATGTCTTATCAGGCCTCTTGATCCGAGCTATCCTTATAGTGGGATCGCTTCCTGCTATCCGCAATAAGACCAGCAGTTGTTAAAGCTGGACCTTAGCTTCCAAGCGATTCCACGGACCCTGTGAATTGGAAAGCTTATCAGATCCACGTGAACTGAGGGTTTGCCGGAAGAAGCATCGGGAAGAGGGGCGCTCTGAGATCGCCCCTTTTTTATGTCGTGAAGCTCACGCCACCTTGAGTTCACCCATCTTGGAACGATTGAACTTATCCTTGGCGTACTGCAGGGTGACGCGGAATTTTTTATTCTCACCCTCCTCTCCTGAGGGGACCTCGTACATTGCATCCCGCATGATCACTTCACAGATGGACCGAAGGCCCCGCGCTCCGAGCTCGAGTTCGATGGCCTTTTCTACGATGAAATCGTAGACCTCCTTGTCGAAGCTGAGTTCGATCCCGTCCATTTCGAAAAGCTTCACGTATTGCTTGATCAGAGCGTTCTTCGGTTCGGTCATGATCCGCTTGAGCGTTTCGTGGTCCAGGGAATGGAGGTAGGTGAGCACCGGGAAACGTCCGATAAGCTCCGGGATCAAGCCATAGGTGCGAAGGTCCTGAGGCGAAATGTAACGGAGGATGTTCTGTTCATCGATCTCCTGATCCTGTGAAGAGCTGTACCCGATCTCGCTGGTCTTGATCCGTCTGGAGATCACCCGTTCGATCCCATCAAAGGCCCCTCCGCAGATGAAGAGAATGTTGTCGGTCTTGATCTGGATCAGCTTCTGTTCGGGATGCTTGCGGCCTCCTTGAGGCGGAATATTGGCCTGGGAACCTTCGAGGAGCTTCAGAAGCGCTTGTTGCACCCCTTCCCCGGAGACATCCCGGGTGAGCGATGCGTTATCCCCTTTGCGGGCGACTTTATCGATCTCGTCGATGTAAACGATCCCTTTTTCCGCCCGCTTCACATCATTGTCGGCTGCCTGTACCAAACGTGAGAGGATGCTCTCTACATCCTCTCCCACGTAACCGGCTTCGGTCAGAATGGTCGCGTCAGCGATGCAGAAGGGGACGTTGAGCATGTCAGCGATGGTCTTGGCCATCAGCGTCTTACCGGTTCCGGTCTCTCCCACCATGATGACGTTCGATTTCTGGATGCGCACGTCATCCTCCTCTTCGTTACCGGAAGGCTTTTGAAGGAGCCGTTTGTAGTGATTGTAGACGGCTACGGCCATCACTCGCTTGGCTTCGTCCTGCCCGATCACGAATTCGTCCAGATAGGATTTGATCTCCTTGGGTTTCTGGACCTTCACTTCCTCTTCCAATTCGTTCCCTTCTTTCTCCATCATCTCCTCCTTCACGATGTTGTTCCCCTGGGCGATGCAACGGTCACAGATATAACCGGTAATGCCAGCGATCAGAACGTTCGTGTCCTTCTTCTTCCTTCCGCAAAAGGAGCATTTGACTTCCTTATCCTCCATATTGTCGCTGATATGGCTTCGCTTTATCGTTCAATTCTTAAACCTGGAACAGCAAAACGCGGATCAGGTTCCCTGCTGAGCTCCTTCCCCTTTGTGACCGAGCACTTCGTCGATCATTCCGTATTCCTTGGCTTCGTCGGCACGCATCCAGAAGTCACGGTCACCATCATTGTAGACCTTATCGTATTCCTGACCGCTATGCTCTGAAATGATCGCATAGAGCTCCTGCTTCATCTTGACGATCTCCTGAGCCGTGATCTCGATGTCCGTCGCCTGCCCCTGAGCACCGCCCATCGGTTGATGGATCATGACGCGGGAATGACGGAGCGCCGTCCTTTTCCCTTCCTCGCCGGCACAGAGGAGGACCGCCCCCATCGATGCGGCCATACCGGTGCAGATCGTGGCAACGTTGGGTGAAATGTGCTGCATGGTATCGTAGATGCCCAATCCGGCATAGACCGAACCGCCAGGCGTGTTCAAATAGAGCTGGATGTCCTTTTTCGGATCAGCACTCTGTAGGAACAGGAGCTGCGCCTGCACCACGTTGGCCACTTGATCGTTGATGGGCATGCCGAGGAATATGATCCGGTCCATCATGAGGCGGGAGAACACATCCATCTGAGCAACGTTGAGCTGGCGCTCTTCGATGATATAGGGGGTCATCCCCTTGATGGTGCTGTCCACCGTTTCTCCTGAAATGCCGTGATGCTGTACTGCGTATTTTCTGAACTCGTTCCCGAGATCTTCCATGGTCATGGGTTTGGGCCTCGACCTATCGATCAGGTCGTGGTCTGTTCTTGTTCGCTTTTTGCTTCTTCTTTTTCCTTCTTGTCGCCCTCATCTTGGGCCAATTTAAGGAATTCGTCGTAGGAGACTTCCTTCTCTTCGAGCTGGAGGTTCTGTTTGAAATGCTCGATCAGCTGATATCCATAAAGGTTCTGAAAGATCTGCTGGCTCTCGTTCTGATCCTGAAGGATCTGGCGAGCACTCTGTTCCATCTCCTCATCGCCGGGGTAAGGGATCCCGTACTGATCGTATTGCCTCTGGAGCAGGGTCTTGGTATAGTTCACTGCATCCTGCTCATCCACTTGGATATCGTTCTCTTCGATCAGCTTGTTCTCGATGAGCTGCCAGCGCAAGTTGCGAGCATAATTGTCGAAATCCTGCTCCAATTGCTCATCCGTTATCGGCTCCTTATTGTTCTCCTTGATCCAGCGCTTAAGGTGCTCCTCCGGGAAGGATAGGTCCTGTTTTTCCATCAAATGTTCGAGGACCGTCTTTTGGAGGAGTTTGTCACTCTCGGGTTCGAACTTGTCCTCGAGTTGTTGCCGGATCCGTTCGCGGAAAGCTTCTTCACTGTCCACTTCACCTTCTCCGAGCACTTTGTCGAAGAGCTCCTGATCGAGCTCGGCGGGCTGCATCCGCCGAATATCCTGGATCTCGTAGCGAAAAGTGCTATCGAGGTCCCTAGCTTGCTCCTTCTCGATGTTCAACATCGAGGCCAGATCCTGTTCGCCTTTGGAAAAACGCCTCGGGTCGATATCGACGCTATCGCCCTTTTTCAATCCCAGGAGCTGCTTCCGGGCCTCTTCATCCTCGATGGCGGTCAACACGATGCTAGAGCGGTGCTGGATGCCGTCCGCTCTCACGTTCCCGTTCTCGTCGAGTTCCTTGAGATCTCCGGTCACCATGTCCTCTTCGCCGACCTCTTCGACCTCGACCAATTGGCCATAGCGCTTGCGTATGTCCTCTACCTGCTGGTCGACCAGCTCATCGTCCACCTTGACCTTGTAATAGGTGAAGGTCTCGTTGGAGAGGTCCGTGTCGATCTCAGGAGCGAAACCGATACTATAGACGAATTCGAGTGGTTGGGGGTTCTCGGGATCGAGCTGTTGTTCCTGCTGCTCGTCCTTTGGCATCGGACCTCCCAGCGTCTTCCGATCCAAGCTCTGCAAATGCTCCTGCACCTTCGACTGCAGTTTCTGATCGATGAGATAGCCCATCAGGCTCTGCCCGTACTTTTTCCTTATAAGGCTCTTCGGCACCTTGCCCGGACGGAATCCTGGCATCTGAGCCTGCTTCCGCTGCTCCTCGATCTTCTGCTCCAGTTCGTCCTTGTAGTCCTCCGGTTCGATCCGGACCCGGAGTTCTGCGTTCAACTCATCGATATCTTTTTGCTCGACTTCCATTTAGCTCCTTAGCTTTTGGCCCCAAGGGCCTTTCGAGTAATGATCATAACTTGCATCCGAACCGTGCGGATGGAGGGACTCGAACCCCCACGCCGTAAAGGCACTTGATCCTAAGTCAAGCGCGTCTACCAATTCCGCCACATCCGCATGCCGGCCGCCGCATCCGACGGCCCCGCAAAATTAGTGAAGATCCGGGGAGTGAGAGGATCGAACTGCCGAAACTCCTTGCTAAGCTACTACCTTTGCGCTCCCTTTAAGAACGAGCCTATGCGATCCATCGATCCTGACGAGCTGGACATCCCCACCCGCCATCAGTACGTGCTAGGGGCTGTAGGCCCCCGACCCATCGCCTTTGCCAGCACGATCGACGAAGCAGGGAGCCCGAACCTGAGCCCTTTCAGCTTTTTCAACTTTTTCAGCAGCAACCCTCCGGTAGGGGTTTTTTCACCTGCTCGACGGGGTCGGGACAATACGGTCAAGGACAGTTACGAGAATGCCAAGGAAGTTCCCGAGGTGGTGATCAACGTGGTGACCCATTCCATCGTGCATCAAATGAACCTGGCCAGCTGCGAGTACGAGAAAGGAGTGAACGAATTCGAGAAAGCGGGGCTCACGCCTTTGGATCCGGAAATAGTTCGCCCTTTCCGGGTCAAGGAATCTCCGGTCCAATTCGAATGCAAGGTGGAGGACGTGATCGAATTGGGGGACCAAGGTGCTGCTGGCAATCTTATACTGGTGCGGGCGGTCCGTTTCCACATCAACGAGGAGGTGCTCGATGAGCAGGGAATGATCGATCAGGAGCGTATCGACCTTGTCGGGCGTATGGGAGGTGCTTATTACTGCAGGGCAAACGGGAACGCCCTTTTCACGATGCCCAAACCGGACCCCAAAGCCCCGGGGATCGGCGTGGACCAGATGCCTTCCTCCGTTCGTGAAAGCGATGTACTGAGCGCCAATGACCTCGGCGAGCTGGGCATGATCGCTGAGCTACCGGATGAGAACGAGGTGAACGATTACAAATTGACGCGCTTGAGCGAGTTCTTCATCGAATACGAGGACCGGCCTGAGGAACTGGAGAAGGCTCTTCACCAGAAAGCCCGCGAGCTATTAAAAGAAAGCGGAGATGTGCGAACGGCCTGGAAGATCCTTTTGAGCTTCAACGATTAAAGAAGCTTCCCTATGCTCCGGTATTGACCTCATCGTCGATCCCTTTCGTATCAAAGGCATCGCGAAGACCGTTCCCCACGAGCATAAAGGCTAGAACGAGCAGCATGATACAAACGCCGGGGAGGATCGCAAGATACTCCTTTCCGGGAATGGTGATCATGTTGTAACTCTTTTTGATCATACTTCCCCATGAAGCCATCGGGGGTTGCGCTCCGATACCCAAAAAGCTGAGGCCGGCCTCGATGAGGATCGCAGAAGCGAAGTTGGCGGCTGACATCACGATAACGGGCCCCATGACGTTGGGGATGATGTGGCGTACGATCAAACGGGAAGAATTGTAACCAAGGGCCCTACCGGCCTCTACGAATTCTTTCTCCCTGACTCCCAATACCTGACCTCTAACGATACGGGCTACCTCCACCCACATGATCAATCCCACAGCCAGGAAAATGTTCGTGAACCCTTTTCCCAATGCCAGGGTCACAGCGATCACCAATAAAAGAGCCGGGACGGACCAGATCACATTAATAGCCCACATGATAATATCGTCCACCCACCCCTTGAAAAAACCTGCGATAGCCCCCAACGTAACGCCGATAAGGATGGAGATCACGACCGAGATCGAGCCAACGGAAAGCGAAACGATGGTCCCCGCCATCAAGCGGCTGAGAAGGTCCCTTCCATGGGTATCGGTACCGAGATAAAAGGTATGATCCACAAGGTGCTCTTCCTTCAGCTTTTTCCAAAGCTCTTGGATGGCCATCACCTTTTTCCCTTCATCCAGCGTATAGAAAGCGACCTTCCCACCGTCGACCCTCTTGTAGGGCCGTGTCACGTCCAAGGGGTGGATCACATCCGCTAACTGGTAGGGCACCCCTTCGACGGCCCCCTCATTCTCTCCTCCTCCCTGGTAAGTTTTCACGACGACCTTTTCGCCCTTCAACTCGATATCCTTGATCGGAATATGATCGTACTTATTGAGCTGTCCCCCGAAGAACATGTACTCCCAGAAACACTTCTCCGCTACCTTCTGGTTGTAACGAACTTTGAGGAAGCGGATGCTAAATCCTGGTTTCTTGTGTTTGAGGGAAGGGACCTGACGGTTAGCGTTCGGAGTCGGATCGGGACGTATTAAGCCCCCTAAAATGGCTATTAGGGCGGCCATTCCGATCAAAAAGAGACCGAACATAGCCAGCTTGTTCCTCTTCAGCCGTTTCCAGGCCTGGCCGGTGAGCGAGCGGTTCTTATTGGGTTCCCTGGCACTCATGAAGCATCAATGGTCTGCTATCCGTCTCCCTTTCCAGTAGGGGCGCCGGAAAAGGGCGATAACAGGGATCAGCACGATCTGGAAAGGATGGAAGAGCAGAGCCAACGGAAAATGTTTCCAGGAAAAGCGTTTCCCGAGTCTTTGGAGCGACGAAATTAAGAATATTCGGTCGAGTCCTCCTTTCACCCCCCATGAAAAGAGAAGGACAGGAAGCTGAGATGGAACGACCACTGTGAACAAAACATTGAGGATCAAGAGCAGATCCACCATTCCGACGGTCCAAAGCGACCATAAGGTCCCCCGATCTTCAAAAGCCTTTGCCTTCGTTCCCCAACGAAGGCGCTGATCGAGCCATTCCCGGACCCCGTCCGGATAGCAGGTTCGTACCAGGAGCGGCCGATGGGGCAGTACTTCCACCCTCCTTCCCTGCCTGGTCCATTCCTGTAGCAGGAATAGGTCGTCCCCGGAATCGATATGGAGGTGCCGTCCGTACTCCCCTTCTTCAAAGAACACGGATCGACTGAAAAGCATTCCGGCTCCATTTGCGAGCCTCGGGGCCCCGACCTCAACACTACCGATCAAAACCCCGAGAAGAGCCAGTGCTTCGTAATAGATAAGATGGTCCCGGAAACCCGAGGGAGGATGGGGCAGAACCGGCAAAAGGTGCAGATCAGCTCGCTTTTTCCGGGATCGTTCAAAAAGCTTCTGAAGAAAGGTATCTCCGACCCTGCAATCAGCATCCAACGTAAGGATCTTTTCATAAGAAGCCTCCCTGATCCCGAACGCCAAAGCTCGTTTTTTCCCGCTTTCTTCGTCCGGTAGCTTCAGGGTACGGAAATTCGGGATCTCCTCGCATGCCCCCTCGAGCGCCTCCCTTCCTCCATCCTCTGAATGGTCATCAACGAAGAGGACCTCCCATTCCCCTTTCGGAGCTTTTTGACTTTGAAGGTCTCCGAAAAGCCCTTCCCACCGAGCGGATTCGTTCCTGAACGGGATGATGATGGAGATCCCTTTTACTTCATCGTTATCGGCTTCGGAACCTGCTTCAGAAGAAGTTGAAAAAGCCTTGTACATCCCCTTTCGCCAGGAAAGGAGTTCACGGGCATAAAAGACCAAGGAAAGGGTCGTCACAAAAGCCAGCCCCCACCCTGCCGAACTCATCCCTCAGGTCGTTTGGCGAAAAGAAAAGCGTGAAATAAGCGCAACGATCGCTCCGACCAGTGCCGGCAGGGCAAGATTCACGATCCATATCGAAAAAGAGGCCAGGATCAGGCGTTCTTCATGACCAAAAAGGGGTGCCATTACTGCTACGATCACCATCTCCCGGACTCCGAGTTTTGCGAGCACAAAAGAAGGGAGCACGGTGATGATGAGAAGGATCACAGGGATAGCGAGCAATAGCGCGCCAATATCCGAACCCGGAAGCCAGAAACGCAGAACGGCCACGAATTGAAATAGAAAAACCAGATAACGGAGCGAAGCAAGCCCAAAGACCTTAGAATACAAAGTGAAGGAAAGATCCCTGAAGGTCAGCAGGTCATCCGAGCGGAACCCCATCCGATCGATGGCTTTCCGGCCCCATGAACTTTGAAGGAGGTAATAGCTCCCTATCCCAAGCGTGAGGAAGAGAATGGTGAAGAGAAAGGCATGGTCCAGAAAAGCTGATGCGGGAAAAGGACCGGCCGGTTTGTAGAAACTCCACATCAAAAGAGCCATGGAAGCGAGGAGAAGGGTTACGAAGAACTGGACCCCTCCGGACGCCATCAGTGGGTAAAGGGCTTTGCCCCTCTTTTCTGAGGGAACATAGAAAAGTTTCCCGATCCAGGGACCAACGCGTCCGGGCATCCACATCCCGATAGCAGTCCCGGTAAGCACTCCTTTCAGTGCTTTGGGGAAGGAAAGCCCGATGCTCTTCCTCCCGATGCAATACCATTTCAGTGCCTCAGTTCCCCAATTGAGTACGGATCCGATCAGCAGAAAAGCCATCAGCGGCCAAGCCTCAAAAAGGGAGCGGATCTTCATATCTTTGAGACCGGGGAGTTCATCTCCGATCGACCAAAGGGCCAGAAGGAAGATCAGCAAAGGGACAACCCTTTCGATACGTGCTTTTGGTACGGTTGTGACCCTCTTTAGCATAGCATTGCTTCAATGGCCGATGACACCGTTATTTTAGGTATCGACCCGGGAACCACGATCATGGGTTATGGTGTGGTCCTTATCGAAGGTAAGGAAGCGAAGCTTATTTGCATGGGTTACCTCGACCTATCCAAATATTCCGACCACGCCTACAAGCTACAAAAGATCTTTCAGAGCACCCGCGACCTTGTCGAGGAACATCTTCCGGATGAATTCGCGGTAGAAGCCCCGTTCTTCGGTAAGAACGTCCAATCGATGCTGAAATTGGGAAGAGCTCAGGGCGTCGCCATGGCAGCAGCCCTCTCTCGGGATGTACCCATCCGGGAATATTCTCCCCGGAAGGTCAAACAAGCCATTACAGGTAACGGGAAAGCATCAAAAGAGCAAGTTGCCGGGATGCTCGCTTCGATCCTGCGAATGCCCGAAACACCCAAGGAGCTGGATGCCACGGACGGCACTGCAGTAGCTCTTTGTCATTATTTCCAGGCCTATCGGAAAGGGAAAGGCAAGGGAAAAGGGGGATACAGCGATTGGAAAACTTATCTGAAGCAGAATCCCGGAAAGAAGCTATGAGAGTTTTCCTGCTATTTGCTCGGCCACCTCGCGCATTTCCGCATCGGAAAGATCGACCCTGGGATTGGCGAAGTTCAGGTCTCCTTCGCTATTGATCGGGACCAAATGGATGTGGGCATGGGGAACTTCTAACCCGAGGACCGCCACTCCGACCCGATCACAAGGGATCACTTTTTCGATGCCTTCAGCGACCTTTTTGGAGAAAAGGGTCAATGCCTGATAAGTCGCATCATCGAGATCCCATAAACGGTCCACTTCCTTCTTAGGAACGACGAGGGTATGCCCCCTCGCAAGGGGATTAACGTCAAGAAAGGCACAGCAGTCAGCGTCCTCGGCCACGATATGGCCAGGTATTTCCCTTCGAATGATCTTGGTGAAAATGCTGCTCATCGGGTGATATCCACGATCTCGAATTCCTTCGTGCCGGCAGGCGTCTCGATCTCAGCGACTTCGCCTTTCCCTTTCCCGAGCAATCCCTTTCCGATCGGCGATTCAACCGAGATCTTTCCTTTCTTGATATCGGCTTCATTCTCGGCCACGAGGGTATAATTCATCTTAGAACCGCTATTCTTTTCCTTGATGGTAACGGTTGATAAAATATAGACCTTGGAATCGTCGATCTTATCTTCATCGACCAATCGAGCATTGGCCAGTTTCTCTTCCAATTGAGCGATCTCTGCTTCCAGCAGTCCCTGGGCCTCCTTTGCAGCATCGTATTCAGCGTTCTCGGAGAGATCGCCTTTTTCCCTGGCTTCAGCGATCTGCTGAGAGATCTTAGGGCGCTCGACGTTCTTCTTCTGCTCGAGCTCCTGTTTCAGGTCTTCAAGCCCCTGTTTGGTATAATAGGTCACTTTACCCATTGTTCCTTTCTTTTGGGTCCCTACTGCTCGGTACGGAGTCTGGACAAAAATGGACCGTCCGGTCGGGCGGCCCTTTCGTAATTCACTAAGTTAAAAGATCAGGAGGGGATTCGGCCGTATTTTTTGGAACTCAAAGTCTTATCCGAGCTCCGATACTGTGGATCCCATTATACGGACTGGTTCCCCGATAAGAATAATCAAAGGAGAACTGGAGTCCTCCGAAATCCGGAGAAATGGAAACACCAGCTGTAGGACCGGTAAAGACCGTTGTTCGTTCAGCTGGCTTGTTCATCCCATCTTCCCAGATATATCCTCCCCGAATGGTGATCAGTTCTTTATAGGAGTATTCGAGCCCTCCACGCACCTGGTCTTTTGTAAAGGAATTGGACACAAAAGTACCATGGACGGTCACTCCATGATCATCCGGAACCTTTATGTCATAAGAGCCCGAAATGTTCAAGAGCGATGGAAGTTCGAAGGCATCTGAGCGATGCCGAACGGTCATTTGATTTCCAGAGTTCGGCCCTTCGCTCGTAAAAGAAAGTCCATCTCCCCCGAATTTCATGGGCGGTCCCACGTTCTTAAGCGCGATCCCGAATTTGAGTTGATCCCTTGATCCGGTGATGTAGCGGATTCCGGCATCTATAGCAACACCCATTGCTTTCATATCGCTCACCCCTTGAGAAAGGATCTTGAGATTGAAGCCCCCGTAGATGGTCCGAGTGAATCCTTTGGCGTAGGAGAGCCCCACGTTGATGAAGTTCGGCGAATAGGTCCCCAAACCACCATTCGGATTCGATGTCGTGGTAATAGGGATGTCCCCGAAGTTCATGCTCATGACCGTCAATCCCATGGCGTTCTTGGCAGCTGTATCACCGACTTTTTGGGAAAGGCCGAGGGTGTTGATACCAACGCCACTGCCGGCCAACCACCTGGAATGGGAGAACATCAGCTCCGTGCCCTCGGTCATGGCCATACCTGAAACATTGAGAAAACTGGCTTCGATCCCATTGACAGAAGCGCCGTTCGCTCCTGCGAATCCAGTATTGCGGGCCCAGGGATTCACCAGCAATTGGGTTCCACCAGCTGAGCCTGCCCGATCCTCGTTACCAGCAAAAAGACTTACGGGTAAGAAGAGAAGGCTTACCAGGACCAAGCTGCAAAGCTTATCGAATCGACTACTTAGCATCATCATCATCTTCCTTGAATTTCAAAAAAGGGGGACATCATTTAGAAGTTCTCGAGGTCAGTGGGTCGCATTGCCCCGAACCACTTGAGCGTGGTCTCGCCGACGTTCGGTACTTTAACATGGATCATGTACATCCCGCCTGAGATCGGAATGCGTGCGTCATTACGAAGGTCCCATTCGATCTCCGTGGAGGAGTTATCCTTATCGAGCGTTCGGATAAGGGTCCCGCTGATATCGTAGATCTTGATCGTAGCCTTTTCGGGAAGGTTAATGATCTTGATCCGGTTGTCGAGACGGCTTCCTTCATAATTGGAATAAGCGTAATAGGGATTCGGCACCACATTGATGGTGTCGAGGACCTCATCCTTTAGTAAAGCCGTGTTCCGCTTCTCCGTGGCCACGCCCGAAGTGGAGAATTGGTACATGGGATTCAGATCGTTCTCCACGTCGTTCCCTGTCTTGAATCGTTCATACTTGGTCCCAACACGGAGACGGACCTTGGCTTCGTTGGAAAGGAGCTCCTCTTCTTCCCGAAGCAAGGGAGCGCCGACCCACATACACTGTTTCCACACATCGTAATGTTCAGGTCCACTAAGGCCATCTTTTAGACGGTCATAAAGGAATTGCCCCTTATCATAGGCTGGCATGGAATCCATGGAAGGGATAGAAGGAATTTTGTTCTCAGCAAAGACGTAGATGTAATGCTTTCCACCGAAGAGGGTATCAAAACTGTTATCTGAGTAGAGCTTGGAAGTGGGGTTCCACTTCATATCCGCTCCGTTCTCTCCGGCGAGCCAAGAATCCTCGCCAAAGGCCATGTTCAACCTTTCTCCGGTCTCGACATCGATCGCATAGCCGGGGAACCAACCCATACCGGTCTTTCCGGAATTATCCGGATTCCCCTCTTTATCCACCGCAGGAGCATCCCTGAGCTCGAGCTTATCCACCTTCCCTTCCGCGAGGGAAGAGGACCCTTGTGTCTCTAGGACCGGGCAACGGGTCCATTTATCCTTATCGTCCGTAAAGACGATATCAACGCTCCTCAATTCGGACAAGTGCACGGGGAAGGAACATCCCTGCTGCGGATGCACAGCACGCGGATGCTGACCGCATTTCGAAACGAGGGCATATGGAGCCCAGGTTCCTTGCAGCAGGGTCTCATAAGCTTGGGGTGGGTCCATGGTATAGTCCGGACCTTGAATGTCGTTCCGGCAACCCCTGAAAGCATCCGTTTGGTTACCGGAGAGGATCCAATTTCTACCGCTATTCCCTTCTCCATCCTGAATACCAGAAAGCCACTGATCCTGTGAATTCTCGTATTCGATGTTCGCTTCCAATGGCGGCGCGTAACCGGATTCTTTATCCTGACAGTTAGGACCATAGTCATCATACTGTTCGATGGTTATCGAGATCCCCCATTGTGGTATGACCTGCTCGTACCGGGTATCGATCGCTTTCGTAGAAGAGATCACTTTACCGGTCTTCAGATTCTCGAGGGTCCATTCAGCCTCATCCACGTTCTTCGCACCGGAATCGGTTCGGAAGCGAAGCTCGAATTCGGCATCCGGAACGTTAAGCGGGTCGATCACTTTCACTTCGATCGGGGTTGCACCGGCTTGATAGGTAAGGTCCTCGACCTCGTTCTCCTCCAGGACTTTTTCCTCCGCTTCTTCGGTAAGATCGACAACGTGACCTCCGTTCCCTCTTCCTTCGATACGGGTCACAGGAACGCCCTCACCGAAATCAGCGTTCTGCACCGTACCCCCGCTTTCAGGGGAAACGATATGAGGAGTTCCTCCAACAGCTTGAATAGAGGACTTATCGCCGGAACGTCGACTGGCCAGGTAGGGTTGTTTCTGACCGTCCAATGCCTCCGGATCGTTGGGATCGTAGTCTTTGAAATTGTTGTGGGAATAGGCGATCGCCATGAAGTAATACTCCTGGTGATTGATCAATTGGGACTCCCCTTGGGCGAATTGGTCCTCTGTGACACTGAAGGAGTGGGATATGCCCTGATTCACGCTATCCGCCTTTTTGACCGGCACGGGAGCACCCAATTGGTCATCCAGGTTGTAATTGATAAGGGAGGTCACACCATCTTTTTTATCGACCTGGGCAACAAGGCGTGCCTGATCCGGATCATCAAGATCGGAAGGCCCAACGTTCGCATTCCGGACCTGATAGATCCGGTATCCTTGAAAATCGTAGGTCTTATCAGCAGCAACGAGGGAATCGAAAACGACCGCTGAATCGGTATTTCCAGAAACATCGACACAGTCCTGGAAGGATTCGGTCACGGAATCCGGTATGAAGGGATCCACCTGCTCGTAGTTCTCCTTGTAGTTGTTGGAGATCTCCGGATTGGAAAGGGTAAGGACCAGTTCCTGATCGAGCTCCTGGATCTCCAATATTGGTGCATCTGGCCCGTTGAGCACTTCAAAGCAATTGTCGAAAAGGGATTGGGCCTTGCTGTCAGCTGTTTTAACAGCATTAACCGATGCAAAAGCATCACCTGAAGCGGCCTTCGCATAGACCACCCCGACCGTGATATCGTTCACATCACCGGGCTTAAGGGTGAAAGGTCCGGCCGATTGGATGAAGCGCCTGTCCCCTGCCTGATTGCCAGCGGTCTTTTC
This sequence comes from uncultured Weeksellaceae bacterium, assembly GCA_964537825.1. Taxonomy (GTDB): domain Bacteria; phylum Bacteroidota; class Bacteroidia; order Flavobacteriales_D; family CAYVSK01; genus CAZIDL01. The sequence continues at coordinate 114,944 of CAZIDL010000001.1, read as the reverse complement.
CGTCCATGTGGGCATAGCACCGCTCGTGGTAGGTGTTCCCCATCCAAGGGGGTCGGAGGAACCCGGGAACATGAAGTCAGCAGGGGGATCGGTCCCCGACGGGTCATACCCATTCCCACCGTATGTAAGGCGGGTGCCATCCCTCCAAAACCCGCGCATATAATTGAAATACTCGGTGGCGATCTGTGGGTCACCGCGGGGACCACTTCCTCTGTTGTAATAGAAGAAGTGACGCATTCCAAAGCGTTCGTTGTCCACGATCGAATCCCCATACCCAACACCATTTCCAGCAACAGCCTGATCAGGTCCTATGCCCGTCGCATTGGCCGTACCGGTACTGTCCTGATAGGGACCTTCGAAAAAGTCCACACCGATAGCAGGAGGGCCATCACCATAACCACTAGCGCCCGCGCAATCTTCATCGAAGTTATCCCCATTATAGGCGAATCCAAGTCCTCGGCTAACGTCACACCCCACGTAATCATCATTGGCACAACCGAGGTCCGCATCCACCCATTGAGCAAAGTGGGTTTGGGTCAGGGTCTGCGAACCCCGATTGATCAACTGATAGTTGTAAAAGGTCATGTCGTTCACCGCGTCGTTGGTAGCGAATGCAAAGGCTTGAGCCCGGATCTCCATACCGATCGGATCCCCTTGCGTCTCCGTATGAACGTTTCCCTTGTCGTTAAAGACCCACCAGAAGGTCTTATCCCCGAACAGGGTCACCAATCGGTTTTTCCGGCAATCGATCTCGCGCTTAAGATCGTAATGCGGATAATCCCCGTTCTCCGGCTCATAAGTAGCATTGGAGGTCTTCCCTGGCTCCCCGCTCTGGAAGTCGTAGAAAGGCGCCAGGTAATAAGACTGTCCTTTGCTCACATCCCCGTGGGCAGGCCAATTCTGGATGGCGGGAGGAATGGTATAATTGGGGAAATCACTGGGATTCTGTGCCCATGCCACGTGTTTCTGCACTTGTTTACGGGTTATCACCCAATGCTTGTCGTACTTCTGGCAAACGGGAGGCGTAATGGTAGCAGCACCGTCGGTCGTAAGAGGGCCGGTCCAGAAATCGAAATTCCCTCGGGAAGGTCCGAACGTATGGGCAGCCAATTTCAATTGTTGGTTAACATCCTCCCCTCCGAGCCACAGGGCACCGGCGAACAATGCATTTTTTCCGGAGCCTTTGGGAACCTCATACCGGGGCTGAATATAGTCCCACCACATATCCCCGCTCGTTTGGATCAAAGTCCGCACGTTATTAAATGCCAACTCCGTAGCTTCTGTAGGGCCAGCACATTGAGCAGCCAGGGACTTATTGCTCTTTCCTTGCTGAGAAGAGCTGCTACTCTTCATATCATCAGGCTCACGAGCCCCCGCGAAGGCCGTGATAAAAAGCGCGATCAGCAGGAGAGCACTGGATCTGGTTCGTGGGGAAGACATATCTAACGAGTTTTCGTTCAAGAGCTTAGAAGTCCAAACGAGCACCGAGCCGTATCGTTCGGGGGGTTCCGTAATTGTACGGGTCGTTCATCTTCATTTTGTACATGTCCCGGTAAGATTCCTCGGACCGCTGTTCTTCGATCCGACGTTGCCAACGTGCTGCGGAGAGGTAACCATCGTTGTCCGGGTTGCCGGTATACCCGTACACATTGGTCACGTTCAGATTGTTAAAGAGGTTGTTGATGCGCAAATAGATGTTGAGATTGGCGGTCTTCTTTTTCTCACCATCCTCATTACCGAAGTTAAGCCGAATATCCCGGTCGATCTGCGCATCCACGCGGAACTGCCAAGGTTTGCGGGATCCGTTGATACCCCCGTCGATCGCGCGCGTCCCTGGACTGGACGTGGATTGAGCGGGAAGGGAGAAGTTCAGCGCACTATAAGGGGTTCCGGAACCGAAATTGGACTGAATGTTGAGCCCCGTGTTCTTAAGGATCTTAACCCCATTGATCGTAGGGCCGTTGTAATCCTTAGCCGGGAACCGAAGATCCCCTGTGATCTGGAATTGATGCCGCTGATCAAAGTTCAGCGGTGTTACCGTTCGCAGGTTCGGCTGATCGGAATTGATCAGATTCTGTTGGGTCTCGAAATCGGATCCCGTTCCATTGGCGAACTGCAGCGTATAATAAGCCTTCAGACGAATGTTGTCCGAGCGGGTGGCTTTCCGCAGGTCGTATTTAAGGGTCATCCCCTTGACGGTCCCGAAGTCCAGATTGCCATAGGTCTTATAGGATTGGGGATAGGCGCCGACCACCCTCGTGATCTGAACCATGTTCCGCATTTCTCGGTAGAAAGCCGAGATCTTAAGGGCTGACCGGTTGGAAAGCGTCTGTTGGAACCCGACCTCGTAATCGATGGTCTTCTCCGGTTGAAGTTTTGGGTTGTTCAGGTTGGCGTCGCGATTCTCGATGTAGAAATAATCGATGGGGTCCAAGCGTGCAACATCAGCACGGGGCCGTTTTGCGAGCACATCGTAGTGCGCGAAGAAACTCGCATCATCCCGAACGTTGAACGAGAATGCGATCCGGGGTAGAAGATTGACCTGGGGCTCGTAATCCTTGAAGGCATCGATACTGATCTTTCTTCCGTCAACCTCCTTTTCAGGATTCACCAAGTAAGGTTGAATACCGGTGGGACCTGTGATCACCTGCGGGTCGTTGACCGGCTCCCCGTTCGCATTGAACCAATCGTCCCCCGAGCGGTAACCTTTGACGGTGGATGGATCTGCAGCATCGTCCACATAGATAACAGCGTCATCACTGATCGTCGAAGGGTGGCCACCTCCAAAATCTGGCTTCTCTCCAGCGGTATAGGCTTGCTTGGTCAAGTATTTGTCCTTCAGGACCTTTTGATTCGCATCGAAACGGCTCACCCGGAGCCCAACATTGAATACGATATCGTCCAGGGTGAACTCATCCATGATGTAACCGGCCATATAGATCGGGCGATAAGCTCCGATCGGACGGCTTTTTACACCACCGTCCCCATTCTCACCGGTACCATCCTCAGTGGCTCTGAAAAAATCCTCGAGCGTAGGATTCTCTTCGAGCTTATCCCCTGTATGATCGTACCCGTAATAGCTAACAAGGTTGTCCCCGTTGTTCAAAAGCTCATCGGCGCTGAACATATCGAGGGAGTAATGGCCGGGATCGATGGAATCCACCTGGATGTAATCCCTTCCCCGGACATCGTAACCCAAGGATTCCCGAAGTTGCTCATCAAAATAGGCTTGATCGTCCCCAACGTTCCGGCGATAATCGATCTGAGTGAACTGTCCGGCCTGGGATACGATCGAATCATCCCTGTCGAGCTCTTCCAGGTGGAAGTTGGCAAGCTGGCGCATCCGATCCCATAGTCCCACAGGACTTATTCCGAAGGACCGGTCGACACGTTGCTCGTATTCAAAACCGATCTGGAGGGCATGATCCCCAAGGTCAGCTGACCCACGTCCGGTGAAGCGCAATTGGCTGTTGTTCTGACGAACGAAATTGTTGTAGCGGGTTCCCACATTGGTCCAGATATCGTAAACCTGGCCGGGCTGATCCCCATTGAGAAGGCCGTTCCCCTGACGGATCTGGTTGAAGTTCTCGTAGCGTCCGTCGGGGTTATCGTAGAGCTGGAAATACTGTTGAGTAGTGGCCGCCATCGCCTCGTTCTTATCGCTCGGCTCGAAGGTCACGAGGGTATCCCTGAACCCATCGTGGACGCGGTACCCCCCTTCTCGGATATCATAACTACGGGTTTTGTGCACCTTGAACTTCCCGATATATCCATAGTTGAAGAGGTTATCCCCGTGTTTAGCATCTTCCCGCCGGGCGGTCTCTTTGGAATAATCCACCTGGAGTTGGTAATAAACGTTGGAAAGGGTCGATGCATCGCCTTCCTTCTCATCCCCTTCGGTCTTCAGCCGTTGACTGAACTTCGCAAAAGCCCTCCAATCGAGGTCGGTGAAGAGAGGATTGTTGGCGGAATTAAAAACGGAATAGTTGTAGGGAGTGCCCCGCCTTTTGTTATAATTGAAGTTCCCCCCGAAGGTCAGGTTCGTCCTTTTGGCAAGGTTCACATCGATCTTACCGCTAAGGCTGAGTTCATCAGAAGAAGCATTGGGCCTCCAGGCTTGCTTTCTGAAATCATCCTTCGTAAGGAATTCAGCGTTCTGGAAAGCCCCTTGCTGAGGACCTCCTCGCCGAAGCGGATTCTCGATCAAGGAATCCCGCACATCGTCCTTGACCACCCAATTCGGGGCTGCCGTCGGCCGAGGATCCAATTGATGTGTGTAATTGGCTGAAAGCATGAATCCCATGATCGGCTGTGAATTTTCAGCGGTATCAGGCCGTCGCCAGATCGGACCGGAAATATTCCCCTCGACGAGGTTGTACCCGTAGCTGTCAAGCCCATAGACGTTATCCCCGGATTTGAAACCCGATGAAACGGCTTCGATGGAACCGTTATATTCCGGTCGGGGCCCCCGGGTGGTAATGCTGATAATACCGCCGGTGGCATCGCCGTACTGAGCAGGGATGCCACCGGTAGTAACGGATACTTCCTGTATAGCGGATTGAGGCAGATTAGTAGACCCTCTGACCTTGACACCGTCGATGTAGTAGTCCGTGGCGTTGCCGCGGGAACCCCGAACGTTCAGCTGCCCTCCGCCCGGAGACTGATAAACGCCGCCTACCGTAGTAGCGATCCCTTGAACCCCGCGGGAAGGAAGTTTTTTGATCTCCTCAGCGTCCGTAACATCGTCCGCACCGGTCGTCTTTTGGATCAAGGGTTCTTTGTAGGCCACCTTTTCCACGGTTTCGGTCTGGTATCCCGACGGAGCCATTTTGATGTCCACAAAAGCTATATCGCCGGAGTTAACCTTAACGCCCGTCACGGTCTTCTTCTTAAACCCCGTAAAGGATGCCACAACGGTATAAGTCCCTGCATCCAAAGGCTTGATGGAATACTTCCCCTTCTCGTTGGTCGTATTACCTCCCACCTGACTGCCATCCTGAATAGCCACAACGTTGGCATAAGGAACGGGCTTGCCGGTCTTTTTATTGATCACTTTCCCTTGGATCTCTCCGGAAGTGACCTGTCCTTTAACGGCGGTACCGGCAAGAAAAAAAAGGAATGCGAGCAGGGTGCTGATCCTACGTGGCATAAGAATAGGTTTCGTTCTCGATCACGCGAAGAAAGCGTTCAGTTAACGAGCTTTAACAGAAGAGATCGTAAATATAGAACTTTTTGATCCGCCTCCAAAGGGATAAACCCTGCTCAAACCTTTGCTCTGATAGAGGCAGCCTGTTCTTACGAAAACTTTTCGAGCTGGGTTAGAGTCTCTTACTGAAAATGCACAGATGGAGGTTTTAGAACGACTCTTGAAAGATGCGGCCCACTTCGAGCGATCCATCACGCTCGGAGATGCTAAACCCCTAAGGTCCTCCGTTCTTTCGAAGCTCATAGCGGATACGTTCGTACCAGCGTACCAGAAAGAACTTCCTTCTCCCTCGGTTCCAGCGGTTCGAACGTCGGTTCAATTTTTTCAGGTCCTTTTTCGTGCGCTTCGACTGCATCTCCATGTGCTTCTCCTTTGCCTTTTCCCGAGCTTTTTTGGCCTCTTCCTTCTTCTTCTCCTGCTTTTCCATTTGCTCTTTACGCGTACGCCCATCCTTTTCCTTATCATCCTGGGAAAAGGCGATGGAGGGCTGGAGAAGGAACAGCCCAAAGAGCAGCAGGAACAGCACCCTGGCTTTTGCTCGTATCTTTGCTGTAGGAGCCATGGATCATACAAGGTAATATATATGGAACGGACCGTCCGATCATCCCGATCCAGCAACTTTTTCAAAAGCTTCCTCTTTCTTTTTTTGCTCGCCCTATCCACTCTTCAATGCGACAAAAAAGAAAAAGGGGCGATACCGGACGTTCCCCTCGATGTTTACATCAACATCAATCAACCCCGATATGCTGATCTCCAAGCCATCGGGGGTTGGGAATATCTTACGGGAGGGTCCAAGGGACTGATCGTCTATCGCCGTTCCAACGACACTTTTCTCGCCTACGATCGTCACTGCACTTACCGGCCATCCAAAGATTGCGGAAGAGCGGCGGTGGACTCTTCCAACATCAAGATCCATTGCCGGGCCTGCAGCGGTTCCGAATATTCGATCGCTGATGGAAGCGTTCTAAAAGGACCGGCCTCTCAGCCATTGAAGCGTTACGGCACTAGCTTCGATGGGAATGTGCTCCATATCTACAATTAAAGGAGGGGCATAAAAAAAAGGCCGCTTCGTTTGAAGCGGCCTTTTTTGATCGTCAGGGATCCCTAAAGGATCAGTAACGATAGTGCTCAGGTTTGAACGGGCCTTTCTTATCGATCCCGATGTATTCGGACTGCTCGTCGGTCATTTCTTCCAATTCGACCCCGATCTTCTGGAGATGGAGGCTTGCTACCTTCTCGTCGAGGTGCTTGGGAAGGACATAGACCTTCTTCTCGTAATTCTCCGGACGGTTCCAGAGTTCGATCTGAGCAAGGGTCTGATTCGTGAAGGAGTTCGACATCACGAAAGAGGGGTGACCCGTAGCGTTCCCGAGGTTGACGAGGCGACCTTTGGAAAGAACGATCACGTCCTTGCCATCGATCGTGTACTTGTCGACCTGCGGTTTGATCTCGACGTTGGTGTCCCCGTAGTTCTCTTCGAGCCAAGCCATGTCGATCTCGTTATCGAAGTGACCGATGTTACAGACGATGGCTTTGTCCTTCATACGCTTGAAGTGACGATCGGTAACGATGTCTTTGTTACCGGTAGCGGTCACGAAGATGTCAGCTTCTTCGACGACGTTGTCGAGCTTCCGGACCTCGAAACCTTCCATAGAGGCTTGAAGGGCACAGATCGGATCGATCTCGGTCACGATGACACGAGCGCCAGCGCCGCGTAGGGATTCTGCTGAACCTTTTCCGACATCACCGAATCCGGCGACGATAGCGACCTTACCGGCCATCATAAGGTCTGTGGCCCGGCGAATACCGTCAACAAGAGACTCTCGGCAACCGTATTTGTTGTCGAACTTGGACTTGGTGACCGAGTCGTTGACGTTGATGGAAGGAAGGAGAAGTTCCCCTTTCTTTTCAAGATCATAGAGCCGGTGAACACCGGTGGTGGTCTCTTCGCTGAGACCGTTGATCCCTTCGCAGAGCTCGGGGTAGGAATTGAAGACCAAGCCGGTCAGATCCCCACCATCATCCAGGATCAGGTTGAGCGGTCGCTTCTTGTCCTCGTCGAAAAAGAGGGTCTGCTCGATGCACCACCAGAACTCTTCTTCGTTCATTCCTTTCCAGGCGAAGACCGGAACGCCTGCCTCCGCAACAGCAGCAGCGGCTTCATCCTGTGTGGAGAAAATGTTACAGGAGGACCAGCGGACCTCAGCACCGAGTTCCACGAGGGTCTCGATGAGAACAGCGGTTTGAACGGTCATATGAAGACAACCAGCAATGCGAGCTCCTTTGAGCGGTTGCTGGTCACCATATTCCTCTCGAAGGGCCATGAGCCCTGGCATTTCGGCTTCGGCGAGTTCGATCATCCGCCGACCGGCCGGAGCAAGGCTTATATCCTTGACCTTGTGATCGACCGTTTTACTATCTTCCATTTCGTTTCTCTGTTTTTGATTTCAACTAAAGCGGTGCAAAGATAAAGATCCTCGAGGACTTATCTCAAAACCCCACGAATGCACCAGATACCTATAAGAACAGGGAGGGATGAAAAAAGTTCGGAAAAGTAGCGATCATCGCTCACGCTTCCACACGAATTCCCCCCTTTCATCGATATACCCATAGACCCCATCCGAAACACTGCCCATTCGGACTTCGGCCAACCCTTTATGAAAATGGGAGGGATGGGCGAATTGGCGAGCGATAACGAGGTCCCCTTCTTTATTGACATACCCCCATTTGGGATCCCTACCTCGCTTCATCGCAACACAAGCAAGTCCATCACTGAAATGACGGGCTCCCCAGAAAACAGGGTTGATCACCACTTTCCCACTCTTATCGATATACCCGAACTTCCCGTCGTCCTTGTCACCTACGCGTATAACGGCACGGCCTTCGTGAAAAGGCCAGGCCCGATCGAACTGCGCTTCGATCGCGTATTCTCCGGACTCATCGATGAACCCCCATTTGCCGCTCTCGGGATCTTTAACGTTCGCCAGGCCTTCGAAAAAATCGAAACAGCCTTTATCCTTATAACGCGGTTCGATGACGAATTCACCCGAGCGATCGATATACCCCCATTTCTTGTCCTTCTTCGCCCTTGCAAGACCGTTCGAAAAGCGATAAGCTCCCTTGAAACGGGCTTCTAGAGCAACCTCCCCTTTCCGGTCGATGAATCCGAGCTTTCCATCCCTCTGAAAACGGGCCATGCCCTCATAGAAGGAATAAGCGAATTCACAGGTGATATCGAAGAGCTTTTTCCCCCTAGCATCGTAATAGCTCCAGATATTGTCCTTGAGCAGTTTCTTTTCAGTCAGGACCACCGCAATACCATTCGTGAAATCCCTCCCCTGATCGTACTCGAAAGGAATGACGGTCTCTCCCTTGGTGTTGATGAACCCGACCTTTTCATCCTTGACCACGCGGGCCCTTCCCTGATGGAAGCTATATGCCCTTTCGAACTGGGGTTCGATGACCATGTTCCCCGAAGCATCGATGTATCCCTTTTTATCGTCAACTTTAACGGGATAGAGTTTTTGTGCGCTGCTGATCAGCGGCAAGAAGAACATTGCCAGTAGAATGGACGTAAAAATCCTCATAAGCATGATCCGATCTGGGGGGCAATTTAATAATTTGGAGGACAAGAGGGAATAGAAGCGATCGACATGGGATCGGAATGGAAAAAAACAACCTCGAGGGGCACTAAAATAGGGCTCTGGCGTATCGAGGAAACGGCCGAAGACCTCGAGGCATTCATCCCGGAACGGGTCAAGGCCAAGGACGCCCATTTCGCTTCAGGGACCCCCGCAAAAAGGATACAAAGAGCTGCGGTCAGGGCTTTGGTCAGCGAGCTTTTTCCAGAAGGTCTTCCGATCCGCTATGATGAAAGGATCCCGAAGCTCAGCGGATCGGAACGTGGTATTTCGATCACTCATGATGCGGAGTTCGTTGCCGTTCAGATCACGCTGGAGGAAGTGCCCGCTGGCATCGACCTTCAGAAATGCCGTCCGGCCCAATTAGAGCGTGTAGCAAAGCGCTTTCTCAATCCCTCCGAGCTGGAAGTGGTCGATGGCTGTACACCGGGTGAGCGCGGGAAAATGCTGAACCTTCTTTGGTGTTGCAAAGAGAGCCTTTTCAAAGGGATATCCAACGTCCCTTTTCGGGAATGCATGCAGGTAAAAGGCTTCACCCCCTCCTCTTCAGGACGCATATCTGCTCACGTGATAACAAGAAAGAGGGGTGAAAGGATCGTGGAACTCAGCTATCAAGAATTTGGACAGCATCATTTGGTCCACATCGCTCACGAAGGATCTCTTTAGATTAGATTTGTAGCCCTTCTATTCGATCGACCAAAGCATTGGGTAGCATCAAAACGCATATTCGGAGCAAAAAGGAAGAAAAGGGAGGGGGCCTCGTCCTTCTGCTCGATCCTGATGAATGCAGGAAGGATGAATGCCTTGAAGATAAGCTGGAGATACTATCGGATGAAGGGGTAGAGCTTATATTTCTGGGGGGAAGTCTTCTGGTGAGCGATGCTTTCGATAACACGCTTGCGCGGATCAGAGCGCATACTACCCTTCCAGTGGTGACCTTTCCGGGCAGTCCCATGCAATTGTGCGATGGGGCGGATGCGACCCTCTTTCTTTCCCTTATCTCCGGAAGAAATCCGGAGCTGCTCATCGGCCAACAGGTGATCGCAGCTCCTCACCTCAAGCAGATGAACACGGAGGTCGTATCGACGGGATACATGCTGATCGATGGCGGACGCCCGACAACGGCCTCCTATATGAGCGGCAGCCATCCTATACCCAATGACAAGAAGGACATCGCGATGGCCACAGCTCAAGCAGGTGAGATGCTCGGAATGAGCTGCATCTATATGGATGCCGGAAGTGGTGCTGAAGCGCCGGTGCCCCCGGAAATGATCGAGCGTGTTGCTCAGAACATCGAAGTGCCACTGATCGTGGGAGGAGGCATCTCTTCGGGGGAAAATTTCCGTTCTGCTATAGAAGCAGGAGCCGATCTTGTAGTGATCGGTTCTGCTTTCGAAAAGGACCCTGCCTTTCTGGAAGAGATCGGGGCTGTGTCCCGGCATTTTCAATAAAGATCCCATGGAATTAGCCGTCCTTTCTAACGCTCGAAGAACTGAGGACGAAACGGGAGTGCTGATCCGCATGTTCAAGATGGGGCTGAAGCAGTTCCATCTTCGGAAACCCCGCTTCAGTACCAAAGAACTGGAGGAATATCTGGACCGGATCCCGCCTTCGTACCGAAGGCGGATCATCATCCATACCCATCACGAGCTTGCCCTGAAATATGGTCTCGGGGGTATCCATCTTTCCAAATCCCACCGCAAGAAGCGGATCAAACGGTGGCTTCGCTTCTTCTGGTACAAAAAGCGGGACCCCAAACTGAAGATAAGTCGTACATGTCATGATCTAGCCGACCTCCTTCAGGACCAAAGCCCTTATGACTTTGTGTTCCTCAGCCCGGTTTTCCAGGGGATCTCCTCGAAAAGTCACGGAGGGGGGTACAGCGAACGTTCCATCATTTCAGTGCTCGAACGGACCCCGCACCTCGTTTATGCTTTGGGAGGGGTCACCCCGGATTTACTGCCCAAGCTTCGGGAAATGGGATTCTTTGGGGCGACCATGGCAGGAGCCATATGGGAAGAAGAAGAGGATCGGGTCGGGATCTTTCAGCAAGCGATCGATAAAGTCCAGGAAATGGACCAAGCTGAACCCCTATCCTCTCATAGAGCCGACGGCACTTAAGGACTTCAAAACCTCCATCACCTCTTCCTGATCCCTTTCCAAGCGATCACGTAGCGCTCCAACGCTATCAAAATCGTACTCATCCCGGATACGGTCCAGGAAACGGAGGGTCAAACGTTCACCGTAAAGCTCTTCTTCCACCCCGAATATGTGGACTTCGATCGTGGCCTCATCCCTTTCGTGCAAAGTCGGTGTATACCCAATATTGAGCATCCCTCCGTACATTTCCTCACCCATCAGAACCTCCACTGCGTAAACCCCATTCGCTGGAATGAGCTTATAGGACTCCGGGATCCTGAGATTCGCCGTGGGATAGCCCAACTGATGTCCTTTTCCGTCCCCCCGCACCACCTCTCCGGTAAGGGAGTAAGGCTGACCAAGATAACGAGCGGCCGTTCGCACATCCCCTTCATAAAGGGCATCGCGGATCTTCGTCGAGCTCACGTCCACATCATCGATAAGGTGAGCCGGAATTTCCTCTACTTCGAAACCGTATTCAGGGGCTAAGCGCTGAAGGGTGCTCAGATCCCCCTGACGTCCTTTCCCGAAATGATGATCATAGCCGATCACCAAATAATCCATTCCGACCCCCTCCACGAGGACCTTTCTAACGTACTCATGGGGCTCCATGGAGGCGAACTCTTTGGTGAAAGGTTGGATGATCAAATGATCGAGCCCCTCTTCAGCCAATAGCGAACGTTTTTCATCCATCGTGGTCAAAAGCCTCAGTTCGCTCTCCGGAGCCAAGACCATCCGCGGATGGGGAAAGAAGGTGAGCATAACGCTGTTCCCTCCGATCTCATGTGCACGAGCGACCAATCTTCGGAGAATGCTCTTGTGCCCTTCATGGACCCCATCGAAAGTTCCGATGGTGAGGACATGGCCCCCCTGCGCCTCGAACTCCGCTATGCTATGATGAACCTTCAAAACGTTCGCCCCCTCCCTGAATGAAGCTCAAAGGTAGAAAATAAAAATAGGGGTGATGCCCCTCCAATAGGTCCCCGAAAAACGCTAATTTCGCAGCGCGATGCCCGGAGCAGAAAAGTACGGGGCATTGAGCTTCAGCAAAAATATCGAGCGAACATGGCAGCGAACAAAGGAAGGATCAGTCAGATCATCGGCCCCGTCGTCGACGTGACCTTCGGCGATGGTGAGCTTCCCAATATCCAGGATGCCCTCGAGATCCAAAAAGGTGACGGCAGTACGGTCATCGTGGAGTGCCAGCAACACATCGGGGACGACGCGGTCCGTGCGATCGCCATGGACAGTACGGACGGGCTGCAACGGGGTGCCGAGGTGACCAACACCAAAGAACCCATCAAAATGCCCGTCGGCGAACAAGTGAAAGGACGCCTCTTCAACGTCGTAGGGGAGACCGTGGACGGGATCGGCGAACTCTCCAAGGAAGGTGGCCACGCCATTCATCGGCAGGCACCAGCTTTTGATGAGATCTCCACTTCCACCGAGATCCTTTTCACCGGTATCAAAGTGATCGATCTCATCGAACCTTATTCCAAGGGGGGTAAGGTCGGCCTCTTCGGGGGTGCCGGGGTCGGCAAGACCGTCCTTATCATGGAGCTTATCAACAACATCGCCAAAGGCTATGCCGGTCTTTCCGTGTTCGCTGGAGTGGGAGAACGGACCCGTGAAGGGAACGACCTCCTCCGGGAGATGATCGAATCGGGTGTGATCAAGTACGGCGATGAGTTCGAGAAGTCCATGGAAGAAGGCGGATGGGACCTCTCCAAGGTCGATACGAAGCAATTGACCGAGTCCCAAGCAACTTTGGTCTTCGGTCAGATGAACGAACCGCCCGGAGCCCGGGCCCGCGTTGCTCTTTCAGGTCTTACCCTTGCGGAATACTTCCGGGATGGCGGGGATAGCGAGGACGGAAGCGGCCGCGACATCCTCTTCTTCATCGACAACATTTTCCGATTCACCCAAGCAGGGGCAGAGGTCTCCGCCCTTTTGGGCCGCATGCCCTCCGCCGTCGGTTATCAACCTACCCTGGCGACGGAAATGGGGGCCATGCAGGAACGGATCTCTTCAACGAAAAAAGGTTCCATCACGTCGGTCCAGGCCGTTTACGTCCCAGCCGATGACCTCACGGACCCTGCACCGGCAACGACCTTTGCTCACCTGGACGCTACGACCGTCCTTTCCCGTAAGATCGCCGAACTCGGGATCTATCCGGCGGTGGATCCGCTCGATTCCACCTCCCGGATCCTCGAGCCAGCGGTGGTCGGCGAGGACCATTACAAATGCGCCCAGCGCGTGAAGGAGATCCTCCAGCGGTACAAAGAACTCCAGGACATTATCGCCATCCTCGGAATGGACGAACTCTCGGAAGAGGACAAGACAACGGTACACCGAGCGCGCCGCGTTCAACGTTTCCTCTCCCAACCTTTCCACGTGGCCGAGCAGTTCACGGGTCTCGAGGGGAAGTTCGTGAACATCGAGGACACGATCAAAGGCTTCAACATGATCCTCGACGGCGAAGTCGACCAATATCCCGAATCCGCCTTCAACCTGGTGGGAACGATCGAAGAAGCGATCGAAAAGGGCAAGAAGTTGCTCGCCGAATCGGAAGAGAAAGAAACCGCCGAAGCCTAAAAGGCGGAGGAGCCCATGAAGCTGAATGTGATATCACCCGATCGCTCGCTTTACGAAGGCGATATCGAAAAGGTCCAGCTACCCGGAAAGGACGGCCGCTTCGGCATCCTGAAAGGGCATGCACCTCTTATCGCCGCCCTTCAGTCCGGAAAGGTCGAATTGACCGACGCCCAGGGACAGGAAGACAGTTTCGAGATCAAAGGCGGCGTCGTCGAGGTCAAGAAGGACCTAGTGATGGTATTGGCGGAAGGTTAGGACCGAAAGACCGTTCTGTATAGGGACAAACCATTCCGATCCATGGAGGGCCAGTCGCGACTGGCCCCCACCCTATATCATTCGCTCGCTACGTTAGAAGGACAACACCCCCATCACAATTTCGGGTTCTGCTGGTGCCTGTCGCTATCCCGTTCGGTCTTCTTTGCCAAGTTCCTTTCAACGGCTTCTTCCAGGTCCACCCCTGTTTGATTGGCCAAACAGACGACAACGAAGAGTACATCGGCTAATTCGTCGCCAAGCTCCTTTTCCTTATCGCTCTCCTTTTCGGATTGTTCGCCGTATCGGCGAGCAATGATCCGAGCTACTTCGCCCACTTCTTCAGTTAGTTGTGCCATGTTGGTGGTCTCGTCAAAATAACGGACCCCGTGTTCTTTGATCCAAGCGTCAACCTTTTCTTGTGCCTCTTGAATGGTCATTCTTATAAAACCGTTTTCTCAGTTCCATTCCCGCCTCTTCGTTGTACCATCTCTCCTTATCAGGTTTCACAGAAGGCAGGGATGGCTTTGAAGCACAAAGTTCCTGATAAAGCAAGGAACAATTCCCACTTTCATTATTCGTCTCTGAGTCGGTAGGTCAGCACGGGAAAAGGCAGGTGGTCCACAACATCCTCGGACACGCTATGGTGGAACAAGTGCTTCCAACCGTGATATCCGTGGCTCCCCATCGCGATCAGGTTCATCTCCTCGCGTTGAGCAAAATTGAGGATCCCATCCTCAACGTCCTCATCGACCTCGAAATGCTTCTTCGCAACGTCCAGCCCATTCCCTTCGATGAAGCGATCCATCGCCTCATCCCAGCGTTCCTTTTGGTTTTCCTCCTTTTTTCCCAATACCCGAAGGAGATGAAGTTCAGCATCAAAGAGCTCTTGGATCCTCTTGACGATGGCTACAGGTTCCTTTGCACTACCTTCGAGCGGATAGGCCGTGGATGCACCTTCACCAAGCGCTTCTACCGGCCCCTTGGACTTTCTGAGCTCCGGATCCTCAAAATCGCTAGCGAGCAGAATGCGATCGATGCTCCGTCCTTCCGGATCGCTTTTGATGGAAAGCACCGGGGCATCGGAATAGCGGACCATCTTTTCAGCAACGGAACCGGCCAGCCATTCCCAGGCTCCTTGGGTTCCATGGGTGCCCATGACGATGAGCTCGATCCCATTATCCCGCACATAGCGCAAAGTATCCTCCACCAAACGACCGATCTGCACGTTCTTGATAACCGGATTCCTGGCATTAGCAGCCCATTTCCGGATCCCTTCCTCATCGCTCTTCCGTTCCAATTCCAATTGCCCCATGTCGTATTCTTCTACTTCCAAAAGGTCCCCTTCGGGATCGAAGAGCATTTCACCGGGGGGCTCGAGGATCTTGAGGGCATGGATCTCCCCTTCGCTCCGACCTGCTATACGGTCGGCCCATTGGAGAGCATGGACGGAAAGATCAGAGAGATCCGTCGGGACGAGGACCTTTTTAAGGGCTGGAAGTTCGGCCATGATCAGTAGATTCCTTTGAACTGCTGGCTGCTCTCTTCTGTTCCGGACGGCACCGTCCGGAACAGATCGGAGAGCATGCGTCATTTTAAAAGTTCGAGCCGGGAACGATCCCCTTCTCTCAAAATTAGCAAAGGCTGCCACCAAGCGGATCCCTATTTTTGATCCGATGCCTGAATGGGCTGAATACGGTTATTGGGGGATCTTTCTCCTTTCCTTTTTAGCAGCGACTATCGTTCCTTTTAGTTCGGATGTGGTCCTGGCAGGAATGATCCTGGCCGGGACCTGGGACCCATATCTAACGGTGATCCTGGCCTCCATCGGGAATTGGTTAGGAGGGATGACGAACTACTTTCTGGGCTATCTAGGGAAATGGATCTGGATCGAGAAATACTTAAGGGTCAAACGGGAAAAAGTACGAGGCTTCAAACGATGGGTGGACCGATGGGGAAGCGTCCTTGCCTTCATATCGTGGTTTCCGGGGATAGGGGACGTTCTCGCAATAGCCCTGGGGCTCTTCAAAGCGAGTTGGTGGCGGGTCACCCTCTTTATGTTCATAGGGAAATCAGCCCGGTACGTAGCCATCGCATGGGCCATCATCTATTGGGGATACCGTCCTGAGGGATGATCAGGCTTCCGAAAGTTCCTGCTGAAGAATGGCTCCAAGGGCATTAAGAGCTTTATCGACCGAATCGACTTCGTTGAAGACCAAGCGCAAGCGGTTCCCTTTCTCCTTCATTTCCACTTTCTGAGGCTCCATCCTCAGATATTCGAGCACCCGAGTAAAGGTCTGGCTCTGATAATAAGGGGATTCTGGATCGGTGACGAAGGTGCCGATCATTTTTCCTTTCTTGATCACTAGCTTTTCAAAGCCAATGTCCCGTCCCTTCCACCGCAGGCGGAGCACATCGAAAAGGGCTGAAACGGCATCGGGAATGGGACCAAAGCGATCCCGCAATTCTTCCTCGAAACGCTGTAATCCTTCTTCGTTCTCGATGTTATCGAGCCGCTGATAAAGGCTGAGCCGTTCGTTGATGTCCTTGACGTACTGATCTGGAATACGCACTTCGAGGTCCGTCTCGATCTGGCATTCCTCCACATAACGACCGGCCTCTTCCTGTTCCTGGTGAAAGAGTTCCTTGAACTCCTTCTCTTTAAGCTCTTGAACGGATTCATTGAGGATCTTTTGGTACATCTCGAAGCCGATGTCGTTGATGAAACCGGTCTGCTCGGCCCCCAACAGATCGCCCGCACCTCTGATATCGAGGTCTCGCATCGCGATATTGAAGCCGCTTCCCAGTTCGGAGAACTGCTCGATCGCACGAAGCCGCTTTCGGGCCTCTTCAGTAAGGGAATGAAGCGCCGGAGCGAGCAGGTAGCAAAAGGCTTTTTTGTTGGTCCTTCCCACCCTTCCCCGCAATTGATGAAGGTCGCTGAGGCCGAACATATGGGCATCGTTGACGATCATGGTATTGGCGTTGGGAATATCGATACCGGACATGATGATCGTCGTACAGACCAGCACTTCCTGCTTACCCTGCATGAAGTCGACCATAACCTGCTCCAACTCCTTTCCTTCCATCTGCCCATGCGCAACGGTCACGTTCACCTCCGGACACATTTTCTCCACCATCTCTTTTACCTGCTGGATGTTCTGGACCCGATTGTGAACGAAAAAGACCTGCCCGTTCCGACTCACTTCGTACTGCACCGCTTCCCGGGCGATCTCAGGATCGAAGGGACGGACCTCCGTCTGAACGGGATGGCGATTCGGCGGTGGCGTATTGATGATCGAAAGGTCCCGCGCTCCCATGAGAGAGAACTGAAGGGTGCGCGGAATAGGAGTGGCGGTCAGCGTAAGCGTATCGACGTTCTCGCGGAGGGTTTTCAGCTTTTCCTTGGTGGAGACCCCGAACTTCTGTTCTTCGTCGATCACGAGGAGGCCGAGATCGTTGAACTTCACCTGTTTACCTACGAGCGCATGGGTGCCGATAACGATATCCAGTTGGCCGTTCGCAAGAGCTTCTCGGGTCTCTTTTTGTTCCTTTTGGGAGCGGAAGCGGTTGAGCAAGCCTATCGAACAGGGAAAGTCCTTGAGGCGTTCCTTAAAACTGTTATAATGCTGGAGGGTAAGGATCGTAGTAGGGGCGAGGACCGCCACTTGCTTGTTGTCAGCAACCGCCTTAAATGCGGCCCGAATAGCTACTTCTGTCTTTCCAAAACCCACATCACCGCAGATCAGACGGTCCATGGGATGATCCTTCTCCATATCCTGCTTCACATCCTGTGTAGCCTGGGCTTGGTCGGGCGTATCCTCGAACATGAAAGAGGCCTCGAGCTCGGTCTGTAGGTAGCTGTCCTCGGAGAAAGCAAAACCTTTCGAGGCCTTGCGTTTGGCATAGAGCTCGATCAGGTCGAAGGCCAGTTCTTTGACCTTCTTTTTCGTCTTCTTTTTGAGGTTCTTCCAGGCGTTCGACCCCAACTTGTCGATCTTAGGGGTCTTCCCTTCCTGACCGGAATAGCGGGCGATCCGATGGAGGGAGTGGATACTGACATAGAGGATGTCCTGATCGCGGTAGATCAATCGGACCGCTTCCTGCTTCTTCCCGTCAACATCGATGGTCTCAAGCCCTGAGTACTTGCCGATCCCGTGATCGATATGGGCCACGTAGTCCCCTGGTTGAAGCTCGTTCAGGTCCTGGATGGTGAGTGCTTCCTGCTTCCGTTTAAACCCTTCTTTTAGCTTGAAACGGTGGTAACGTTCGAAGATCTGGTGATCGGTATAGCAGACGATCCGCTGCTTCTGGTCGATAAACCCAGCGGACAACGGAAGGAGGAAGACCTGCACCCCGAGCTCCTCCTTTCCCTTATCCTCGATGATGCGGTAAAGGCGCTCCACCTGATCGGACTGACCAGCCAGGATCCAAAGGGAATGACCAGCTCGTTTTTGCTCCTCGAGATCCTCGAAGAGCATATCGAAATCCTTGTTGAAGCTGGGCTGGGGTTTGCATTCGAGATCCACGACCTTCTCAGGCTCGTGGTAAGGGGTCGGGCTGAACTCGAAGATAGGCAGGGCAGCGAGCTGCTCTTCCATCCCGGATCGGTCCACATAGAGTTCCTCAGGGCTCATTCTGGTCACCCCTTCTTGCCGCTCTTCTTCCTTATAAGCATCCTTCGCACGCTCGTAACGCTGCTCGACCTTTTCGAGGAACATACTGTAGGAATGGACCCATACCGCAGCATCCTCACCGAAAAATTCGAGGGCATTGCAGCGTGCTTCCCGCAGGAGTTTCTCGCGAACGTTCGGGACGACGGTCATTCGCGTCACCCGTTTTTGGGAAAGTTGGCTCACAGGATCGAATCGGCGGAGCGAATCCACTTCGTCCCCAAAGAACTCGATGCGATAGGGATGATCGTCCGTATATGAGAAAATGTCCACGATGCCCCCCCTGACCGCGAATTGTCCCGGGGTTTCCACATGATCCACCTTTTCGAACTCCAACTCGATCAGCAGCTCGTTGATAAAGTCGACCGAATATTCCTTGCCGGTCTCGATGCTGAGCGAATTCTTAGCCAGGTGCTCGTGGGTGACGACCCGTTCGGCCAAGGCCTCAGGATAGGTGACGATGGCCAGGCTGTTGCGGGCATCGCTGTTCTCTACCGCCTCCAGAGCCTCCGTGCGCATCTGGATATCGGTAGGGTCCGCCTTTTCTTTACCATAAGGATCGCGGTAACTGGCAGGAAAGAAAAAGGGTTTATATTCCTTCTCTGCAAGGGCTTCAAGATCATTGAAGAAATAAGCGGCCTCTTCCTTATCATCGAGGATGAAAAGATGAAGCCCGCTCGAGGCGGATAGAACGCTCATGGCGTAGAGGGGAACGGATGCGCCGATGGCGTTCTTGAGGTGAACGCGTGCCGCTCTTTCTTGTGCAGCCTTGTTCAGAAAAGCTGCCTCTTCACTTTCTTGATAGGTCTTCCTGAGCGTCGCCTTGTCCATCGCTCAACGCTACCCTTCGGTATGGGCAGCTTTCTTACTCAACATTCCCTGTAAGCGCTCGATCATGTTCCGAGACCCGATGAAGAGAGGCGTCCGTTGATGGAGCTCTTGGGGTTCCAGTGCGATGATAGGGTTTTCCCCATCCGTAGCCAGTCCACCAGCCTGTTCGGCCAAATAGGCCATGGGTGCGCATTCGTAGAGAAGGCGGAGCTTCCCGTTGGGGGAAGAGGCTGTTGCCGGATACATGAAGATGCCTCCCTTGATCAGGGTTCGATGAAGATCGCTCACGAAGGATCCGATGTAACGGGCTTTGTAAGGGCGCTTAGAATCTTTGTCCTCCTCTTGGCAGTATTTGATGTATTCCTTGACCCCGTCCGGGAATTTCGCGTAATTGCCCTCGTTGATCGAATAGGTCTTGCCGTTCTCGGGGAGTTTCATGTCCGGATGAGAAAGGCAGAATTCACCGATGGAAGGATCAAGGGTAAAGCCGTTGACCCCATTGCCGGTGGAATAAACCAGCATCGTGGAAGATCCATAGACCAAATAACCTGCGGCCACGATCTCCCTCCCGCTTCGCAGGAAGTCCTCCTGACCGACGGGCCCTTTTTCACTCTTCCTTCTGAAGATGCTGAAGATGGTCCCAATGGAAACATTGACATCGATATTCCCGCTTCCATCGAGCGGATCGAAACAGACCACGTACTTAGCATCGACGGACTGCTGATCGTTAAAAGCTTCGAAGGACTCCATTTCCTCGGAAGCTACCCCAGCCACCTCGGAACCTGCCTTGAAAGCGGCCCTCAATTGTTCGTTAGCGAAGACATCGAGCTTTTGCTGGGCTTCCCCCTGGACGTTCTGCGTCCCTTGAGTGCCAAGGATGTCGACCAAACCCGCTTTGCTGACCTCCCGGTCGATGATCTTGGCCGCGATCTCGATATCGCTCAGCAAGCGGGTCAATTCTCCCGTAGCATAGGGAAAGTCCTGTTGATTCTCAGTAACGAACTGACCGAGCGTTTTAACCTCCTTCATGGCAAGGCGATTTTATTTTACTACAAATATCGGGAACCCGAGGGAGATTGAGAGATCTTGCAAGAAAGCTTCATGTCCAGGAAGGCAAGTGGTAGTAAGACCCCCTATCGAGCTTCAGACCATATCGAAGCCTTGTCTTGTTCTTTCTGGACCGTTCATCACGGAAATATGAAAGGGATCCGGAGCAGTAGGCTTTAACCTCTTCCCTCTTTCCACCTTAACACTTTCTTTGCAAGCACTGCGCTCAAGCGTTTGTAGGAAGCATCCGTCCATCCGGCAACATGGGGGGATAAAAGCACTCGTTCTTCCTTCAGCAACCGCAGATAAGAAGTTGGTATATCGGCTTCTTGCAAATGTTCGAAAGACGCTTTTTCGAACTCCAGCACGTCCAGACAAGCTCCTCGGAGTTTCTCCGATCGGAATCCCTCGAGGACAGCCTCGGTATCGACGACCTTTCCACGGGACGTATTAACGAGGTAAAAGGGATGTTCCATCCGCTTCAGGAGATCTTCATTGAAATAGGAGTGGGTCTCTTCCGTAAGAGGCACATGGAAACTTAGCACATCCGCCTCTTGCTGGATTTGCTCCAGTGAGACCCCTTCGACCCCTTCTTCAACAGATCCTGCATCCAAGTACTTGTCGTAGCTCAGGATACGGCAACCGAAACCTTTGAGCTTACGGGCAAAGCTTCTCCCAGTATTGCCTAAGCCAACGATACCGACGCTCCGCTCCCCCAGTTCCACACCCCGATTCCCTTCGCGCTCCCAGACCCCTTGGCGCACCTCCCGGTCCCCTTTGCAGAGCTTGTTGAACAGCGACAAGAGCATTCCCACGGCATGCTCTCCGACCGCATCTCTATTCCCCTCTGGTGCATGGAATAGTTTGATCCCCTTCTCCCGGCAATACGTAACGTCAATATTCTCCAGTCCGGCACCGGAACGGGCGATGAACTCGAGCTTTTCGGCCTTTTCAAGAAGCGTTCGGTCCAAAGGGATCCGGCTCCTTACCACCAACCCCTTATAAGCCCCAACGATGTTTTCGACGTATTCCTTTCCTTCCTCAAGGCAATGCTCACAGGAACACCCATTCGCTTCAAGTCGCTCTTGCAGCAGAGGGTGGACCGTATCGAGAAAAAGGACCTTCATCGTTCCCCATCATGTTTTTGGCGAATGCATGCTGCAAGCCTTGAACCGAAATCGATCAAGGCTTTGACCTCGCTGATCGAAGCTAACCGCTCTCGCTTAAAAATAAGGAGCGATTCATACGTGCTTTGAACGTGATAATAGGGATTGCTTTCGAAGAATCGGACGAGACCCCTTTCGAAAAAGCCCTTGATAGCCCGCTCATTATCGCCTTTGAGAAGGAATCGGCGAGAAAAGTCAGGATAGGCTTCCAACTCGATATAGGAGAAACCGATGAGCTCCGCCGCCCGATGAAAAAGCCCTTCTTTGTCCAATGTAAAGCGGGGCATTTCCCGATCCATATGGATGACCAGGACCGTGGTACGGAACACTTGTTTGGCGATGAACACCCCTTCGTAATATTCCACATCGAAGAGCTTATAGCGGATCCCATCATCTCTGCCTTCACAACGGTTGAAGACATGGTCGATCGTCTTGGTCCGGAAGAGCGGGAAATATTCAAGGTCGGGGGAACGATGGATGCTCTCGGCCCGAAAGTCCCATCCGAGTTCTTCCATATACGCCTTTAAAGCCTCCTGACGTTTGGTCAGGCTTTCATCAGAACTCTTGGGCCGCTCGGCCATCCGATTGACCCGGCGGGGAGCGAAGGAATGGGGGCTCGAAGCACGATGCACGTCCAACCCGACCACCTCGAAACGCCCGCCTTCTTCCTCGTAATCGTCGGAATAATGGGATAGATGTTCCATGACGGTGTGATCGACGAAGGTAGTGAGGGAGAGGTCCAGGATCACGTGTTGCTTTCGGGGGATGGCATCCAATTGCTTCTTTAACTGGAGGTAGTTGAGAAAATTGGAATAAGCTTTCACGCCAACGTAGAATTTCCCGTCGCTCTCTTGATACATCAGGGTATTGGGTTGAAAGGGGTTGTGTAGGATCAACTGGCCCGGCGGGATAAAGACGAACTGAACGATCATGGTCGTAAGGATGCCTACTGCCATTCCCTGAAGCAAGCCGAACCAAAAGGTCACGACCAAGGTAGCGAGGAAGATCAGTGTCTGCTCCACCCCTACTTGGTGGATCTGCCGAAAAAGGTCCGGCGGGATGAGCTTGTAGCCCGTGTAGATCAGAATACCTGCCAAAGCGGAAAGCGGAACCCATCTTAGCAGGTCCTGGAAGAGAAGCACGATCAGCAGGAGGCAAGCTCCGTGGAAGAAGTTGGAAGCCCGCGTTCTGGCTCCATTGTTCACGTTCACCGAGCTTCTTGCGATCACCGTCACCACAGGAAGTCCGCCCAATAGACCAGAACCGATCGAACCCAAGCCGAGGGCCTTGAGATCACGGTCCGCGTTCGACCTCCGCTTAAAGGGATCGAGCCGGTCCACCGCTTTGATGCTCAGGAGGGATTCCATGCTCGTAATGAGGGTGATACCAAGGACCGCCAGGATGAACTCGGAGTGAAGCAGTTTTCCGAAATCGGGAAAGACGAAGCTTCCACCCAGATCCTCCGGCATGCTGATGAGCTTTTCCTCCGGGATCGGATACGACGAATAAGCAATGAACTCGAAGTAAAAGGCGTATCCGAGAACAAGAAGGAGCACCCACATGGGTGCAGGAAGCACCCGGAACCAACGAAAGGGGACCCGCGAATGAAAAGCCATAATGAGCAGGCTCAAAAGACCGATCACCGGAACGTGATAACTGTATCCCTCGGTATAAAAGCGCTTCAGAGCGTAAGGGATGTCGAGCAGAAGCTCCACGTTCCCAGCGTTCTCCGGGCCCGGGACCCCGATCATGTTGTGGAACTGCTTAGCGATGAAGATGAGCCCGATGGCCCCCAGAATCCCCTGCACCGCAGTCGAAGGGAACAGATCCCCCAAGGCCCCCATCCGTAGAAAGCCGAATATGACAAGGATCGCCCCAGCGACAACCACGGCAGCTAACATGTAAGGGTACCCTTTGCTCGGATCCCCATTCCCCAAGGCCGTGACAGCGCTCAGGATCACGACGACCAACCCGTTCCCGGGGCCCGTGATGGTCACATTGGAGCCACCGAAAAGGGCTACCACCATCCCTCCCACGACCGAAGCGATCATGCCTGCCATCGGAGGGACCTCCGAGGCCATGGCCAATGCCATGGAAAGCGGAAGCGCTATGAGCGATACCGTAAATCCTGCACTCAGGTCCTTCGGCCAATGCTGGGCCGCTTTAGGCATCCGATCCCAAAACCCCGAGCTCATGAGCGCCCTTCTTTTTCCGATCCAGGGGTCGAACGGACCAAGAGCACATTGGTCGGCATGTCCGAAAGGATGTACTCGATGCCGTGCGGAAAAAATCGATCGATGAGCCCCATCTGCTTATCCGGGGAATTCAGGACCAAGAGATCCGCCTTTTCCGCTTCAGCATAATGACCTATCGTATAACCGGGCTTCCCGAATATGCATTGCTGGCGGACTTCGAACTCGCCATCCGGATCGTTCTCATGGATCAAGCCTTCTACCCTCTGGTGTTCCCGCTCGCGGAGATCCTTACGCACCTCTATGGCTTCTTGCCGGCTCTTGTCATCCTGGATCACTACCTCGATCCTCGATGGATGGACCTCTTCCACCATCCGGATCTCTCGAGCGGCCACCATTCGCGCAAAGTAAAAAGCGGTCCGAACGGTCTCGCGGGTCTTGGGATGATCGATGCCGTTCACCACCAAGGTCCCGAAATACTGCCCCTCCTCACTCGGCTCGATCAAAAGGAGGACCGAACAAGGAGCTGAGCGGGAAACCTTTCTTGCCACGGAGCCCAAGTAATAAGCATAGAGCTTTTCTTTGCGGAGGGCTCCCAATAGGAGGAGGTTCACGTCCTCTTCTTCGCAAACCCTCAAAATGGTATCTGCTGCCTTCCCTTCACGCCAAACGATCCGACAACTCTCTTTCTCGATCCCAGTGCGTTCCAAAAGATCATCCATTCGTCGCTCCAATTCCACGGAATGCTCCCCAACGTGGATCAGAACGAGCTCAGCACCAAAGCGCTCCACGAGGATGCGGCTCTCGTGGAGGATGGCTTCAGCTCTGGGAGAAAAGGCCAACGCAGTAGCGATCCTATGGAAAGGATATGGTTTTCGGGACATGCTCCTTCAAATCTAAGCCAGACCAGTGTTGAAAAAGATCAGGGTGTTCTTGGAGTCCTCCTACTTTTGCCACGACAAAATTGTTTATGGTCCGGAAGCTCTTCCTCTTTGCCCTAAGCTTAAGCCTCATCTCCCAATCCCTTTCTCAAACCGGCCAGGACCGGACCCTGGAAGCCAGCTACACGGAAAAAAGGGTGAAAATGGACGGGGTTCCGAAGGATTCGGTCTGGAAAGTAGCGGATCGCGCCAAGGATTTCGTGCAGCGGGAAATGAACGTGGGAGAACCTGCTACTGAACGGACAGAAGTGGCGATCGCTTACGGCGACCGGAACCTCTACATTTTCGCCTGGTGCTACGATAAAGACCCGGATGGGATCATCCATAAAGAACTTCGAAGGGATTTCAACAACGGGCCCGAAGACGATTTTCAGGTCATCCTGGACACCTACAACGATGACCGGAACGGATACCAGTTCGTGACCAACCCGAATGGGGCACGCCTCGACTACCAGGTGATCAACAACGGGGACGCGAGCAACAAGAATTGGGATGGTGTTTGGGACGTGGCCACACGCATCACCGATCAAGGGTGGTTCGCCGAGATCAAGATCCCCTTCACTACCCTCAAATATCCCAATAGCCCAAAACAGGAATGGGGTGTTAACTTCCAGCGGAACATCCGTCGCAAACGAGAACAAGTAAGATGGACCGGATGGTCACGGGACATGAGCTTCCAACAGGTCAACCGAGCGGGCACGTTGACCAACCTGGACAAGCTACGAACGAAGGATTTCGTGGAATTAAAGCCTTACGGGCTGGCAGGGCTCCAGGATGATGGCGATGAACCGAGCAGGTTGTTCGATGTGGGCGGCGACGTCAATTATTCGATCACCCCGACCATCCGGGCCAGACTGACGATCAACACGGATTTCGCTCAAGTGGAGGCCGATCGTCAACAGATCAACCTAACGCGTTTTCCCCTCCGATTCCCTGAGCGACGAGAGTTCTTTCTCGAAGGGCAGAACTACTTCAATATGGGTTTCGGCGGAAATCGGGTCACCCCTTTCTATTCGAGAAGGATCGGCCTCACCCGCGATCGCGAACAGATCCCCATCCTCGCCGGGACCAGGATACTCGGGAAGCAAAGAAATTCCACGATCGGAGCGATGTCGATCCAAACCGCGAGCAAGGATAGCATCCCCACGACCAACTACACGGTAGCAAGCTGGCGGGAGAACGTCGGGAAACAATCGACGATAGGGGCCATGACGGTCAACAAATACGCCAAGGGCAGATGGCATACGACCACTGGAGTGAACGGTCGTTATCGGACTTCGAAGTTCCTGGGAGATAAGAACCTCAACATGCGTAGCACTTACGTACATACCTATGATGACGACAAGAACTTCGATGAAAAGGCCAATGCCTATCGGGTGGAAGCCACTTATCCCAATGATCAACTCTTCGTCTTCACCTCCTACCAGCGCAGTCAGGCCCCGTTCGATCCTGAGGTCGGGCTGATGCGGCGACGGAATTTCCAGGAAGCATTCGGGATGATGAATTGGGAGCCCCGTCCCGATCCCGATGGATGGCTTGGTTGGATCCAGCAGTTCAAGTTGTCACCCGGTCAGATCACTTACACCTACTTCGACGATACCAAGGAACTGCAGACCTTCCTTTACACGATCAAACCCTTTGGGTTCAAGACCAGGTCGGGGGAAAGCATGGGCTTCAGTATTTCCAGGAACGGAGAAGGGGTCCGCCGCCCCTTCAGTATCGAAAATGAACTACGAGTGGACAGCGGAGAATATTGGACCACTCGGTACAACCTGAACGCTTCTTCCTTCTCCGGTCGCACCTTTTCCGGAAGCGTTTCGGTGGATTGGGGGGATTTTTTCGATGGATCGAGCGTTCAGAGCAACTATTCCCTGAGCTGGCGGACGAGCAGGTTCCTTACCATAGGGGTGAATTACGAAAGGAATCAGATACGCATGTCGAACGAACGATTGCGGACGAACCTTTTCGGGACCCGGCTCGATTATGCGATCACACCGGACCTTTTCGGATCCCTTTTCGCTCAGTGGAACAACCAGGACGAATTAGGGATCATGAACTATCGACTCCAATGGATCCCGAAGGTCGGCACCCGATTTTTCCTGATCGTGAACCAGCGTTACAACACGAAGAACGACGTGATACATACCACACGCACCTCTGTGATCGGCAAGCTCGTCTGGCGCTTCGTCATCTGAACAGGGGCGATCATTCAGCCTTCTCCCTCACCTTTTCGACCAAGGCTTTCCCTGTCATCTCCTCAGGTTGTTCAACGTCCATCAAGCGGAGGATGCTCGGTGCCACATCCGCGAGGATCCCATCCCGAACGGCCCCGTATTCCTCATCGATCAGAAAGACCGGCACCGGATTTTTGGTATGGGCGGTGTTCGGAGAGCCATCAGCGTTCTTGATGAAATCGGCGTTCCCGTGATCGGCGATGATGAGGAAGGAATAACCGGCCTCTTTACCAGCTTCCACCACCTCTTGGGTGCAACGATCGACGGTCTCCACCGCCTTTCGAATGGCATCCGGAACTCCGGTATGCCCCACCATGTCAGGGTTCGCAAAATTGAGACAGATAAAATCGGGAGCCTCTTCCCTGATCGCTCCGATCACCTTTCGGGTCACTTCATCAGCGCTCATTTCGGGCTGTTGATCGTAGGTGGCCACTTTGTTGGGCGAGGGCACCATGATCCGTTGCTCCCCTTCGAACTCCTCTTCACGGCCTCCATTGAAGAAAAAGGTGACGTGCGGATACTTTTCGGTCTCCGCGATCCGAAGCTGCGTCCTACCCGCATTGCTCAACACCTCCCCGAGCATGTTGGGGAGTTCCCGCTCCGGAAAAAGGATCCGCACGTTCTCGAACGAATCGTCGTAATTGGTCATCGTGATGTAATGGAGATCGAGGGGCTCCATATCGTACTCCGGAAAGCCCTCTTGGGTCAGGGCCATCGTGATCTGACGGCAGCGGTCCGTCCGGAAATTGGCTGAAATGACAACATCCCCTTCTTCGACACGGGTCAAGGGCGCATCGTTCTCATCCTTCAGAACGATCGGCTCGAGGAACTCGTCGGTGATCCCTTCCTCGTAACTTGCTTCGAGGGCTTTGATAGGGTCCTGAGCTCCTTTTCCCTTCCCATGGACGAGAAGATCATAGGCCTTCTTGATCCGTTCCCAGCGCCGATCGCGGTCCATCGCATAGTATCGTCCAACGATGCTGGCGAGCTCGGCCTGGTTCCCCTTCAAGTGATCGATGAGCTCCGTGATATAGCCTTTCCCTCCGTGCGGGTCCGTATCCCGTCCATCGGTAAAGGCATGCACGAACAGGTCCTGCACCCCCTGATCGGAGGCAATGTCCGTAAGGGCTTGGATGTGGCGCTGATGGGAGTGAACTCCCCCATCCGATAACAACCCCATGATATGTACCTTCTTCCCATTCTCTTTGGCGTAGCTGAAGGCTTCTGCCAGCTTTTCATGCTCGGCAAAAGACCCATCTTCGATGGCCTTATCGATCCTTACGAGCTCCTGGTGAACGATCCTTCCAGCACCGATATTGATATGACCGACCTCGGAGTTACCCATTTGACCCTTGGGCAATCCAACGTTCTCCCCATCGGTCCGCAATTCCGCATTGGGAACTTCTTTGTATAGGGAATCGACGAAAGGAGTGTCGGCATTCCAGACCATATCGCTATCGTCGTGCTTGCCGTGTCCCCATCCGTCGAGTATTATGAGCGCCACTTTCTTCTTCTGTCCGTCCATAGCTTGCTAGGTTAACTTATTCCAAAAGAGCCATCCCCTTCTTCCCCATCCATATGAACGCGGAAAGAAAAAGGGCGAGGTCCGTCGACCTCAGGCGAACGAGGGAAAACACGTTCTCTTCCCGGGCTTATCACAAAGGTAAGGAGAAGCGGAAAGCATCAGGCCTTCGGAAAAGCGATCTCGGCCAGGGTCCCCCCTTTGGTCCCTTCCTTCAATCGGAAGCTTCCTTTCTGCATCCGTACCAAGCGTTGAACGATATAAAGGCCTAATCCTGTCCCTTTGTTCTTCCGTTGCTTTTCCTCACCTGAGCGGTAGAACTTCTCCAGGACCCTCGTTCGTTCGTTCTGCGGGATCCCTTCCCCCTCGTCTTCGACCGAAACCCTTGCCTGATCATCAGATCCCTTCACCTCGATGCGGATATTACTGCCTTCCGGGGAGTATTTCACAGCGTTCTCGTAAAGGTTCACGAGCACGGAGCGCAAAGCTTCCGCGTCCACCTTTGCTCGCACTCCTTCCTGGATATCGAATTCGGTCCGGTGGGAGGACCCGATCGTTTCGGAAGGTGTTTTGAGCGCAGATCGGACCTGCGCTCCGAGGTCCTCCTCATGCACCGATACGGAGAAAGCTTCGCTTTCGATCCGCGAAGCCAGAAGAATGTTATCGATCAAACCATTGAGGCGATCGGTCTCCGCGATCGCATCCTCCGCTAACCTCACTTGTTCGGGATCCTCGTTCATGCGGCGGATCGTCTGAAGGAAGAGCTTCACAGAAGTGATCGGCGAACGGAGTTCATGGGTCACCGCCATCATGAAATTGCGCTCTTGTTCAGCGAGGGAAAGCTCCTTGTCGTATGAACGTTTTAAGCGGTACATGCCAAAGAGGAGCAAGAACAAGAAGACGCTCCCTTCCCCGATGACCATGATGGTACTCCCTTCCTCGCTATCGATCAGAAGATAGGCCCACCAAACGAACTGCAGGATGATGTAGAGCCCTAGAAGATAGAGGATAAGAAGGGGTCGCTTGGGAGCTCGAGAAGCCATGGGATCAATGAACGAGGGCAGCGATGCTGAAATAGATGAAAACACCGAGCACATCGTTGAGCGTCGTAATGAACGGGCCTGTCGCGATAGCAGGGTCGGCGCCTAGGCGATGGAGCATAAGGGGAACGAGGGTTCCGTTCAGGGCAGCTAGGAATATCACGCTGCAGAGCGAAAGGCTGACCGTATAGGCTATTTCCATCCCTCCTCCGAAAAAGAGGTTGTAGAGCAGGATCAGAAGGCCGCATACAGCCCCGTTGATCAGGGCCACGATCACTTCACGGATCACACGCTTACCGGTCCCCTCGAGCTGGAGGGTATCGTTGGCGATGCTCTTCACGACCACGGCCGAGGATTGAATACCTACATTCCCCCCCATAGCCGCTACCAGAGGTATAAAGAAGGCTAGTGCGGGGTCCACCTTCAATTCCTTTTCATAGACCCCGATCACCTGAGCTCCCAGAATACCCCCCATCAGACCGATCAAAAGCCAAGGAAGCCGAGAGCGACTGATCTGAAGGGGACGAGTGGTCTGGCTCAGGTTCTCAGAAAGGCCGGACGCCATCTGATAATCCTTGTCGGCTTCCTCCCGGATCACATCCACTACATCATCGATCGTGATCCGGCCGAGCAATTTCCCCTCGTCGTTAACGACCGGTAATACCACGAGATCGTACTTCTCCATGATACGAGCCACTTCTTCCGCTCCTTCCTCAGCATCCACCGAAGTGACATCCGGAGCATAAAGCTCTTCGACCGTGGTCTTCACAGAGGAAGCGGAAAAAAGGAGGTCCTTGAGGGATAACATCCCTAAAAGCACGCCATGATCGTCGACCACATAAACATTGTACACATCGTCCAGATCGGCGGCTTGTTTGCGCATTTCGCGGATGCAGCGGGAGACCGTCCAATTCACATTGACCTCGATCAGCTCCTTGGCCATCAAACCCCCGGCCGAGCGTTCGTCGTAGGTCATCAGGTCGACGATATCGCTGGCCCGGTCGATATCCTCGAGCTGAGAGATGACCTCTTCCCGCTTTTCTTCATTAAGGAGGGCGAGCAAGTCCGCCGAGTCGTCCGAATCCATCCGGCCCATCACCCGTTCCGCGATCTCATTCGCTGTGAAAGCGTCCAGCAGTTCTTTCCGGACTCCTTCATCCAGCTCCATGATCGCATCGGAACCGATATCCATCGGAAGAAGGCGGAAAAGGTAGCGGGCATCTTCGGGGTGCAATCCCTGAAGGACCCTTGCGATATCCGCCGCATGTGCACCTTCCAGCTTTTCCGTGATAAAGGAATCGTTGCCCTGTTCTACGGCTTCGCGGATCAGCTCCAGGTTCTTCCGATCCACCTCGAAGGTCTCAGTATGCTCTTCGCTGCTCGACATCAGCACAAAAATAGGGCTTCGGCGCCTTTTTCCTTTTTCCGGACCGCTGGAAACCGCGTACCGTGAAAGATCCTTAAATTGGCCCTCCCTATTACGGCCCATGAAATTCAACACGAAGACCATCCATGCAGGGGTCGAGCCCGATCCGAGCACGGGAGCGATCATGACCCCTATCTATCAGACCTCGACCTACGTACAAAGCCGCCCGGGAGAACACAAAGGCTTCGAATACTCAAGGAGTCAGAACCCGACCCGTCAAGCCTTGGAGGCGAACATCGCTTCGCTGGAGAACGGGGAGCACGGGATCTGTTTCGGCAGTGGGCTTGCTGCGATCGACGCCCTGATCAAACTCCTGGAGCCCGGAGATGAAGTGATCTCCACGAGCGACCTCTACGGTGGCACTTACCGCCAATTCCGCCAGGTCTTTGAAAAGTACGGGATCGTCTTCCATTTCATCCCGATGCGGAGCCCGGAAGAGGTCGAGGAATACCTGAACGACCGCACTCGAATGGTCTGGATCGAGACCCCGACGAACCCGATGATGAACATCATCGACATCGAAGGGATCGTGGAGGTCGCTAAAAGGCATCAGGCCTTAGTGGTCACCGACAACACCTTTGCTTCTCCCTACCTTCAGCGTCCCCTCGATCTTGGCTCGGACATCGTGATGCATTCGGCCACCAAATATTTGGGAGGTCATTCGGACGTGGTCCACGGAGCTTTGGTGATGAACGACGACGAGCTTGCAGAGAAACTCTTCTTCATCCAGAACAGCAGTGGGGCTGTGCCCGGCCCTCAGGATTGCTTCCTCGTCCTTCGGGGTATTAAGACCCTCCATATCCGCATGCAACGGCATTGTGAGAATGCTCGCAAGGTTGCGGAATTCCTCCGGAACAACGAGCATGTTGGGAACGTATACTGGCCCGGATTCTCGGACCACCCAGGCCACGAACTGGCCAGGAAGCAAATGAACGATCACGGGGGCATGATCTCCTTCGATATGAAGAACGGTGACCAGGAAGCGGCCTTCGCCGTCCTTTCCGAGCTCAAGATCTTCTCATTGGCTGAATCCCTGGGCGGAGTAGAGTCGCTGATGAACCACCCGGCCTCCATGACCCACGCATCGATCCCTAGGGAAGAGCGGGAAAAGTCCGGACTTGTGGATTCGCTCATCCGCATCAGCGTGGGCATCGAGGATGGTGAGGATCTGGTAGCGGATCTTGAACAAGCCTTCCAAAAGCGTCTTTGAGATGCAGGGAATGAAATTCGCCGTCATCGGCGTTGGCAAATATGGCTCCGCGATCGCGAGGGAATTAGCCATGAAAGGAGCAGAGGTCTATGCCTTTGACGACAACGAAGAGAAGATCGAGCAGATCAAGGATGATGTGGCCTTTGCTGTAACACTGGACGCTACGGACAAGAAAGCCCTTCGTTCCCAGAACATCCAGGACGTGGACGCAGCTGTCCTGGCGATCGGAGAGAACTTCGAAGCCCTGATCCTGGCAGCTGTTCACTTGGTCGAATTGGAAGTGCCGCGCCTGATCGGGAGAGCGAGCGGCCCCCAGCAAAAGATGATCCTGGAAAAGGTCGGCGTGAACGAGATCCTGACCCCTGAGGATGAAGTGGCCTTTATCGTGGCAGAAAGGCTGTTGAACCCGAGCATCATCTCTTTCCTTCAACTCCCTGATAATTATGAGATCGCAGAGATAAAAGCACCAAAAGCGATCACCAATCGGACCATCGAGGACATCGGGCTACGCAACAAATACCACCTCACGATCGTCACTATTAAACGGGCTTACGATAAAACGAAGAACGGCGAAGCAGTAGAGGAGGAGCATATCCTTGGAGTGCCGGGATCCGATACCGTGATCCAGCAGAAAGACACGATCGTGGTCTTTGGGAGGGATAAGGATGTGGCCCGCTTCATCGAGATCAACAAGTAAATAGCACAGGATGCGCGTTCATTACATAACAGGGACCAGCAGAGGGATCGGAAGAGCATTGGCCGAAAAGGCCCTCGAATACGAGGACAGCTACGTGTATGGCATTTCGCGCACCCACACGATCGAGCACCCCCGTTACACCCCCATCGAAATGGACCTGTCCGATATCGGGACCCTCAAAGAATGGGAGCCAGAGAAGCACGATAAGATCGAAGAACTCGTCCTGATCAACAATGCAGGAACGCTCGGGAGCATCAAGCCTGTCGGAAAAGATGATGATGATGCCATCCAGCGCAGTTTCGACCTGAACCTCACAGCTCCGGCCATTCTCACGAACAAGTTCATCAAGCATTTTCAGGAATTGAATGCGAAAAAGCTCATCGTGAACGTAAGCTCAGGTGCCGGGAAAAACGCGATCGACGGATGGAGCACTTATTGTGCCTCCAAGGCCGGTCTGGATATGTATGGAGAGGTCGTCCAGGAAGAACAACGGATCCATCAGCATTCCAACCCTTTCCAGATCCTCTCGATCGCTCCTGGCGTTGTGGAAACGTCCATGCAAGAGGAGATCAGGAGCAGTTCGGAGAACGACTTCTCTTCGGTCGAAAGATTTCGGGATCTCAAGAACGATCAGCAACTTGCCGATCCCTCGGATGTGGCTGAAAAGTATTTTCGTATCATGCAAGACCCGAGCAGCTTTTCTTCAACACTCGTTTCTGTAAGGGAACTCGAAGATTAACGTCCCTTTCCAAGGCATCCTTTTTTCTTTCTATTACTCCAATCCTTTTCCAACTATGCGACGCTCTATTTCCCTCTTTTCATTGTTCCTGCTTTTACCTACCCTCACGGTCATGGGGCAGAGCATGAAGGCTGACCTTGAAAAGCACGGACTCGACACCTATTGCGGCACCGACATTCTCTGGAGAAAGACCATTAATGAATCTCCCCAAAAAGCGGAGCGGATCCATCGCATAAGGCAAAAGCTCGATGATCATATAGCAGAATATCAGGAAGAAAAAAGAGCAGGAACGGTCTATATCGTCCCGGTGGTTTTCCACGTGATCCACGATAACGGCCCGGAGAAAATAGATCCGGCACGGGTTGAGAACGCTATGGATATCCTGACAAGGGACTTCAGGAAGAACAACCAGGACACTACAACCATCAAATCTCCATTCAAAAGCATCGCTGCTGATGCCGAGATCGAATTCCGACTTGCTCAAAAGGATCCCAATGGAAATTGCCACCGGGGGATCACCTACACCCAGTCAACCAAAACTTACGATGGCGATGCACAAATGAAGGGGCTGATCCAATGGGATCCGAGCAGCTACCTTAACGTTTGGATCTGTAACGACATCGACCTAGGAGGTGGTGGAGGAGTGGCCGGTTATACCACCCCACCCGCCCAAGCTGAGGCGAATCCGAGTGAGGATGGCATCGTACTGAAGTACAATTACCTCGGAACACAATCCCCAAGCTCAGTATGGAAATCCAGAACGCTCACCCATGAAACAGGACATTATTTCGGACTCGATCATCCATGGGGAACTTGTGGTCAAGCAGGGGATGGAAGCAATT
The DNA here is from genome assembly GCA_964537825.1 of uncultured Weeksellaceae bacterium. Classification (GTDB taxonomy): domain Bacteria; phylum Bacteroidota; class Bacteroidia; order Flavobacteriales_D; family CAYVSK01; genus CAZIDL01. Next base: position 80,551 of record CAZIDL010000001.1, on the reverse strand, counting down.
GCAATGGATCCAATTGTAGCAATACCAATTGCAGTCCATACAGGTCCTACGATGATGGGATCTGTGACACCCCCCACACCATCGGTTGGACCGACTGCAATAATCCTTCCGGGTCCAGTTGCGGGAGTCAGGATAACGTACAGAACTACATGGAATATTCTTATTGCCATCGAATGTTCACGGACGGCCAGAGATCAGCTATGCGGGGTGCTATCACTTCTAATATCGCCGACCGGAATCAACTATGGCAAGATGCCAACCTTCAGGAAACCGGTGTAAAGACCCCGCAACTATGTCTAGTGGATTTCAGTGCAGGTCAGCGCACGATCTGTAAAGGGGAGAGCATCCAATTCGAAGACCTGAGTTATCATGGCCCAACATCCTGGGATTGGGAATTCGAAGGAGGGAACGCCACGGACCCGACGGTACAGAACCCCACCGTTACCTACACGGACACCGGCAGCTTCGATGTCACCCTTATCGCAAGCAATTCCTCGGGAACGGACACGGCCATTAAAAAAGACCTTATCAAGGTCCTTCCATCACCCGGAATGAAGCTCCCGTTCATCGACCCCATGGACTGGATGGTCTCTTTCCAAAACTCCTTTAAGCTTCATCAGGAGAACCCGGATGCTGACTCCATAGCCTGGAAGCCCACCACACAAGCTGGAGAAGGTGGAAGCAGGGGGGCCATCATGTTGGAGAATTATTCTAACAGCGTTGGGAACAAAGACATCTTTTACACCACCAGCATCGATGCTACTCAAATACCGGACGGCAATATCGAAATGTCCTTTGACGTAGCCTTTGCTAAGATCAATTCGGGGGATCAGGATGAATTAAAGGTCTTCGCTTCCAACGATTGCGGGAACACCTGGTCTCCCCTAAAGACCTATTCCGCGCAGTTCGGCCTTTCCACTGCTCCGGAACATACGGAGCCTTTCGTTCCGGAAGCGGATGAATGGAGCAATAAGACCTTCAATAGCGCCCTCAATTCAAATTACAACGTCAAGGACCTTCGCTTCAAATTCGAATTCACCAGCGACGGAGGGAACAACATATATATCGACAACATCAATGTTTACGACCAACAGAGCGTCGGTATTCGAGAAGAAGAAGGCGAAAAAGCGGATCTAAAGGTCCATCCGAATCCGGTTCAGGAAAAGACCGTCCTAAGCCTCGAACTCCCTCTTCGCAAGAAGATATCGATCGAACTTTTGGATCTCAGGGGTAAAACGGTGCGGAAGATTCGCGAGGGGGATCTCCTTAGGGCCGGATTCCACCGATTGACGATCGATATGAGCGATCTGCAAGCCGGCCCCTATTTTGTCAAAGTGCGGATCGGAGATCGGAAAAGCACGAAAAAGCTCTTTAAAAAATGAGCCCTCTTCCAAATATAGAGGACCTTTACAGAACGCTTCAAAGCGGTCTTCTCCTCTTCCTCCTTCTATTACCATTCACCGGAACTTACGCCCAGGGTGACTGGTGTGGGACCGATGAACGGCTTGATCGAACGATCGAAAAGATGGGGAAAGAGCGTTGGGAAAAGATGATCCAAAAGACCATCGATAAATCGAGCGCTCAACGGGCCGGGCAGAATGATACCATCCCTGTTGTGGTCCACGTGATCCACGATGAAGGCAAGGGGAACATCAGTTATCAACAGATCAAGGATGGGATGCGCGTAATGAACGAGGATTTCACGCGCAACAATTCCGACACTACGGACACGCGTAGCGTTTTTGACAGCCTTGCTTCAGACCCGGACATCATCCTAAGGTTGGCAAGGTACGGTCCTGACGGGAATTGCACGAACGGAGTGACCCGCACGCGATCAGACCTTACTTACAATGCGGACGATGCGGTGAAGGATCTGATCCGCTGGCCAACGGACGAATACTTTAACATTTGGCTGGCCAATACGCTAAAGGGTTCCGGTCAAGGAACCCTTCTGGGCTATGCGGAGTTCCCCTGGGGGGGCATTGGAGAGGATTACGGGGTGGTGATGCGTAACGATCGTTTCGGGACCATCGGAACATCCGATTCAGAAGGAAGGACAGCCACCCATGAGGTGGGGCATTGCCTCGGACTTTTTCACACCTTCCAGGGTGGATGCAGCGGCGATTGTTCTTCCAACGGGGACAGGATCTGCGATACCCCGCCCGCAAAGGAGGAGACCTATGGATGTTCGATGAGCCAGAACAGTTGTTCTACGGACACCTTAGGCCCAAGCCCTTTTAACACGGATGTTGTGGATCAGATCGAGAATTACATGAGCTATGATCAATGCCAGAACATGTTCAGCAAAGGGCAAAAAGGTCGTATGAAAACTGCGCTGAACAATATCAATGGCCTTGAGAAGCTCACTTCTTCGCAGAACCTAAAGATGACCGGTGTCCAAAAGAACCCACTCTGCAGGGTAGACCTAAGGGCCGAGCCTCGCATCGTTTGCACCGGTCAAAAGGTTCAATTCAAGGATCGATCCTACCATGGGATCGAACAAAGGAGATGGACCTTCCACAAAGGGACGCCCTTTTTCGCTTTGAACGACCCACTGCCTGAAGTGAGCTATCAAAAGCCGGGCCTTTATGACGTAGAGCTTGAAGTTCGCCAGGGGAAGGACACCCTAGCCGTGCATGAGAAAGACTTCATTCGGGTTTTGGATGCAAAAGGGGCCGGAACTCCTTATAAAGAAGATATGGAGGGAAAGCCCGTTCAAAGAGGAAAAGTGATGCCTCTCCCCTCCTCGGATGGCACAGAATGGGCGCACACTGAGCGGACCGGCGCTTCCGGACATTCTTCGTTCATCCTGGAGAATTATTATGCGACCAAGGGAGGACACTATGAACTGGTAACAGAGACCATCGACGCTTCCGATCTTGATCCTGTGGCCCTTTCCTTCAAAGTGGCCTATCGCCAGATCGACAGCGATAATAAAGGCAAATTAAAAGTATTCGCCCAAAAGAGTTGCAATGGCGTGTGGGATATTCGAAAGACCTTCGATGTTGCGGATCTTTTGAGCGGAAAGCCGATGAAAGGCTATTACAAAAATCCTGACCCTCAGGATTGGAAGACGCTCAGAGTGAAACAGACCTTGAGTGCCGGATACAATGTAGAGGGGCTCCGCTTCAAGTTCCAATTCATAAGCGACGGTGGTAATAACATCTACATCGACGATATCAATATCGCCGATGCGAACGTCCTTTCCGTAAAGGAAGCGGAGAAAAGCCCCTTTGCTGTGGACGTTCATCCCAATCCAGCCGATAAGCGTGTTCGGATCCGCGTAAAAGGAGAAGGCACGGTGGAACAAAGCCTAAGGGATGCGACCGGCCGAACGATCCGTAAACGCCTCCTCGAAGGGAAAGGGGAGGTTCACGACCACGCACTCTCCGTCCAGGAGCTTTCACCCGGCCTCTATTTCCTTCATTTCAAAGCAGCAAATGGGGGATCGAAGCTAAAGAAGCTCTTGGTCCGCTGAGGAGGGTTAGTGCGCCTCTAACCAATCCATTCCCGATCCGGTCTCCACTTCTATCGGAAGATCCAGGGCCAATGCGCGCTTCATTTCATCGACTACGAGCGGCTCGACCTCATCGAGCTTAGTGCTAGGAAGGTCAAAGACCAATTCGTCGTGGACTTGCAGGAGCATGTGGACATCTTCTGAACCCTTTTCCCGCAAGCGCTCCTGGATCCGGACCATTGCAAGCTTGATCATATCAGCCGCTGTCCCCTGGATGGGTGCGTTGATGGCATTCCGCTCTGCGTATCCACGTACCACGGAATTGTTCGAGCGGATGTCATTCAGATAACGACGCCTTCCCATCAGGGTCTCCACATATCCATTCGTCCTTGCCCGTTCGATGGAATCGTCCATATAAGCTTTGACGTCCGGGAACTGCTCGAAGTATGTATCGATGGTACGTTTGGCCTCTTTTCTGGAGATCCCGATCCGTTGGGCCAACCCGTAGGCGGAGATCCCGTAGATAACGCCGAAATTGACGGTCTTTGCACTTCTACGTTGTTCATCGCTGACCTTGTCCAGGGGCACCCCATATACCTTAGCAGCTGTGGATGCGTGAACGTCCTCCCCGTTCTGAAAGGCTTTCATCAAATGCGCGTCCTTGCTAAGATGCGCCATGATGCGAAGCTCGATCTGCGAATAGTCAGCAGCGAACAAGCGATGCTCTTCGTCTCTTGGCACAAAGGCTTTACGTATTTTTTTTCCTTCTTCTGTGCGGATCGGGATGTTCTGAAGGTTGGGCTCGTTAGAACTCAATCGACCTGTTGCAGCTACAGCTTGGTTGTAGATCGTATGCAACCTGCCCGTGGAGGGATGGATAAGGTCAGGAAGGGCATCCACGTAAGTCGAACGCAACTTGCTCAGGGAACGGACATCCAGGATCTTCTGGATAATGGGATGTTCGTTCGCATACTCGGCAAGGGTATCCTCACTCGTCGAATATTGACCGGAAGGGGTCTTCTTGGGATCATCGACGATCTTCAGCTTTTCGAAGAGCACCTCCCCCAATTGCTTGGGTGAATTTACGTTGAAGCTGGTCCCGGCCTCTTCCTGGATCTCCCCTTCGAGCTTCTCAATGCGCTTTTTTTGATCCTGAGACAAGCGTTCAAGGGCATCGAGGTCCACCTTGACGCCCTGATATTCCATTTCGCTCAATACATCGGTCAGCGGAGCTTCGATCCGATCGTAGAGTTCGACACCCTTCACTTCCTCCAATTCAGGCATGAGGGCATCGAGGAGTTGTTGACATACATCCGCGTCCTCACAGGCGTAGCGGTGAATTTCCTTCGGATCGAGATCGGCCATGTTCTTTTGCCCCTTTCCCTTCTTTCCGATCAGCTCCTCGATCGGAACGGGACGGTAGGAAAGGTAACTTTCAGCAAGAAGGTCCAGCTTGTGGCGGGAATCCGGATCCACCAAATAATGTACGATCATAGGATCCAAAAGGCGCCCCTTCACCTGAATACCTTCCCAACGGAGGACGGTAATATCGTATTTGATGTTATGCCCCACCTTCTCGATGGAAGGGTCTTCCAGAGGCCCCCTGAAATAGGCCAATTCTTTCTTACGTGTTTCAGCATTCTCCGACAGAGGTAGGTAGGCACCGGTCCCGTGATCGATGGAAAATGCAATACCAACAGCTCTTGCGAAATGGGGGTTGGTCGCACTTGTCTCCATATCAAAAGCGAAGCGGTCCGCTTTTTCCAGACCCTCTAAAAGCTCCGCTTTCTCCGCCTCTCCAGTGATAAGCCGATAATCATTGGATACGCTATCTATATCCCATAGACCGTTCCTATCAGAGGCTTTGCCCGCTTGACCCTGTTCCTCCTCTCCGAAAAGCCCGATCTGCTCCCCTTTCCCCGTAGCACTGACCGCCTCGCCAAGGATCCTTTCGCTGAGCCCCTTGAACTCCAGTTCGGCAAAGAGCTGTCCCAAGCGCTCACGGTCAGGGTCCTGCCGCTTCAGTTCTTCCACATCGAGGCTAAGGTCCAGGTCGGTGTGGATCGTGACCAGGGAACGGCACAGGTAAGCTTGTTCCTCGTGCTCCCGGAGCTTTTCCTGCATTTTCCCTTTAACACTACCCAACCCTTCATAGAGATGGTCCATATCCCCGTACCTAGCGATGAGCTCGCGAGCCCTTTTCTCTCCTACTCCTGGCACACCCGGCACATTGTCAACAGTATCACCCCAGAGGGCAAGGATATCGATGACCTGTTCGGGACGTTCGATCCCAAAGCGTTCACGGACTTCCTCTGGACCAAGAACATCAGCCCCTTTCCCTTTGGAGGAAGGCTTATAGAGGAAAACATTGGGCGAAACGAGTTGCGCAAGGTCCTTGTCCGAACTCATCATATAGACCTCGAAGCCTTTGGCCTCAGCTTTTTTGGCAAGGGTTCCGATCACATCGTCCGCTTCGTAGCCCGCTTTTTCGATAACGGGGATCCGGAATGCTTCTAATAGGGAACGGATGTAGGGAATGGAAAGAGCGATATCCTCCGGCATCTCTTCCCGTTCTGCCTTATAATCGGCATAAGCTTCTTCCCGTTCCGTTGTATCAGGCGTATCGAAGGCCACTCCAATAAAAGGCGGGTCCTCTTTGCTCAGAAGCTCGTTAAGGGTGTTCGTAAAGCCAAAGATCGCAGATGTGTTCATCCCCTTCGAATTGTAGCGTGGATTTCGAATGAACGCGTAATAGGCCCTATAAATAAGAGCATAGGCATCAAGGAGGAATAAGCGCGGCTTGTCCTGATCCTGGTTCATTCGCGATAGAGCACTTCGAGGAGCGTGTGCCCGACAGCGTTCAAGGGCCGGGTTGAAATAATGTCCATATCGTCCTTATGGGTATGGTGAAAAGAACCAAAATCATCGGTCTGTGGATCGATATGGACGATATTCACACAGGGGATCTTCGCTTCTCGGTGAACGTAAAGATGATCATCGGTGATGCCCCCAACCTTATCAGGGATAAAACGGTTTCCATAACCGAGCTTTGCCGCTTTATTCCAAACCCGATCGACCAACCAGGGGGCAGAACGTCTCGATATGCCTTCCTGTGGAAAGACAGCGTTCGAATCCCCTACCATATCCAAGAGGATCCCGTATTTCGGAGCGTAGTCGGGGATCGGCATATTGTCAACCCAATACTGGCTCCCAAGGCACCACGTGTCCGGTTCCTTGGCAGATCGGGGCGTCGATTCAGGCTGTCCCTGATCCTCAGCGTCGAAAAAGAAGATATCAACCCCGATATTCGGCGGTTTCTCAGCCATCACGCGGGCTAGTTCCAAAAGAACCCCTACACCACTCCCGCCATCGTTAGCACCTGGTATGGGTTCATCCTTACGGATCGACCCGCGATCGGCCATGGGGCGCGTATCCCAGTGAGCAAAAAGCATTACCCGTTCGGGGTTCTCTGGGTTGAGTCGCCCATAAATATTCCGGATATGAAGCTGCTTTTCGTTATAAGTTCCGACCGTTCCTTTTTGCACGTGGGTCTCCCAACCGAAGTTCCGGAGCTTCCGTTCCAGGTACTCCGCGCACTTTCGGTGCGGCTCACTGTTCGGAACGCGCGGCCCAAAAGCGACTTGCTTTTCGATGTACCGATAAGCTGAATCAGCGTCGAAAGCAGGAGGATCCAGCTCAGGAACGGAACTTTCTTCACCTCCGCTCATTTCCTGGCGATCCTTCCCTTTCTCCGGACCGCACCCCGCGACAAGTGTAAAAATAACCAGAACCGATACCGAAAGAATGCTCCTGCGAACGCGTTCCATCACCTGCTGAGAAATACCCTCCAAAGGTAAGGCTGTGGGAATAAAAAAAGCCTGCGGGAAGACCCCGCAGGCTTACTAAATGAGCAAGAGGCTAAAAGCACCTTTCATTCCTTCTCGTCCGGAAGTGGACCATCTCCGATGTATTGGCCTTTCCGATAGATCTCGATCTTTTTGAGGATGCCGTTCTCATCGTATTTCCGCCATTTCCCTTTCCAGAGCTTCCCGTTCTTGAAATAGCCGGTCTTGGTAACCTGATTGTTATCGTTATAGAGGGTATGATACCCCTCGGTGATCTTTTCGTCCTCATCCCCGCCTGACCGGGTCTTTTCATCCTTGGAGACCGTAGCTTCTTTCCCGGGATCTTCGCTCTCAACTTCGGCCTTTTGTCCCCCGCTCTTTTTGTCATCGAACTTCTTGACCGATCCAGGTTTGACCTTCCCGTCGTTAAAGACTTTCTTTTCCTTGAGCTCTCCGTTCTTGTAATAGCGTTTCATCGTTCCGTCCTCCTTGCCGTTCTTCTTCTTTACTTTAACCTCCAACTGGCCGTTCTCGTGATAATATTTCTGAACGCCTTCACTTTTCCCTTTATCGTTGAACTGGAAATCCTGGGCCAATTTGCCGTTCTCGTGGTAGCGCTTGAAGTCTCCAACGTTCTTGTTGAACTCCCAGGTTCCCTTTTCTTCGACATTCCCGTTCTTGTAATAGAGGGTGTAGGGACCTTTCGGCCGGCTTCGCACGTAAGTGATCTTGCTCTTCAGGTTCCCGTTGGGATAATACTTTTTCCAAAGGCCGGTCTTACGGCTATCCTTGTAGCGTCCTTCTTCGATGACCTGATCGGGATCGAAACCGGGCACGTTCTTCATACTCCCGGTGATCTTCCAATACCCTTGTTTAAGTCCGTCCTCATCGACGCGATTGAGGGTATCCCCATCCTTGGTCACTTTGAAATCCTGCTCCTCGATGGCCAGAGCAAGAAAGGGGAGGCATAAAAAAAAGATCACTGATGTCGTCGTCCTCATCATAGGTTCACGTTACCGATAGAGCTTTTTCAATTTAAGCAGATCCTTGGAGCATTTCTCAATTTTTAGACCAAAAGGCTCATTCTTTCCTTCAAGAAAATCGAGGATCCGATAAAAGCTGTTCTTCAAAAGCTCGTTTTTCCTTCCACTTTTTTTAGCTGCTCTTAAAGGATACGGGATCCGCGTCCGATCGGTTTCTTATGAAGACGGGATTTTTAAATGATCCAACATATCTGACACCATATCAGCAAGTTGGAAACGTTCTTTCCATCCCCAATCTTTTCTTGCCTGGCTATCGTCGATGCTTTCGGGCCAACTGTCCGCTAAGCGCTGCCTTTCGTCAGGGTGATAATCGACCGTAAGCTCAGGGATCTCTTTCTGAATAGCCCTGCACAATATCTCTGGAGAAAAACTGTAAGCGGAGATGTTATAGCTACCTCTTTCCCGAATTTGTTCAGAGGGGGCCTCCATGATCCGGATCGTGGCTTCGACCGCATCGGGCATATACATCATGGGAAGGGTTGTGCGAGGTCCCAGAAAACAGTCGTAATGCCCGTTCTTAAGCGCCTCGTGAAAGATGTTCACTGCATAATCGGTCGTACCTCCTCCGGGTTCAGCCCTGTAACTGATCAGGCCGGGATAACGAATGCTTCTGACGTCCACCCCGTATCGTTCGTAATAATAAGCACACCATCTTTCACCTGCCAGCTTGCTGATACCATAGACCGTCGCGGGCTCCATAACCGTATGCTGGGGTGTATCCTTTTTAGGGGTGCTCGGTCCAAAAACGGCAATGGAACTGGGCCAAAATACCTGATCGACGGAGCCTTTGCGAGCAGCCTCGAGCACATTGAGAAGGCCGTTCATATTAAGCTCCCAGGCCTTATGCGGCATCTGTTCGGCTGTTGCGGAAAGGATGGCGGCAAGATCGTAGACCTCCTCCACTTCGTATTTCTCAAGGACCCTTTCCAGCGCATCCGTATCCTGGACATCGAGTTCCTCAAAGGGACCTTCGTCCGAAAAGGAGGGTTCCCTGATGTCCGAAGCAATGACGTTCTCTGCTCCTCTACGGGAACGAAGTTCCAGCGTCAGATCCGTCCCGATCTGACCAGCCGCACCGATCACCAATGTTCGCTTGCCCATATAAGCCCTTTAACTATACATTTTGACGAAGATAAGTTTTCGAAGGATCGAAGGAGTATCAGGAAGCGCCCTCTTCACTATCCTTCGACGTCGACCCCTCTTCAGATCCGGGGCGATACCCTTCTTCAGAATTGATGTTCTCCAGATCGGCCTCAGAAAGGATCCCTAAACGAACAGCCCGACGTTTCCAACGCTCACGGGCATACGCTTGCATATCCTGGGCACTGTCGAACTCATCAACGATCTCCATACCCAAAAGGGTTTCGAGCACATCCTCTACGGTCACGATCCCTGACATTCCGCCAAAATCATCCACGGCAAGCGCGATCTGTTCCTTTTCCCGCATCATCTCCTCGAAAAGGTTTGGAATGGAGAGGTTTTTGGTTACGACGAGCATCTTCCTCCGGATATCCTGAAGTTTCATTTGATGATTATCATTGGCCAGGTTATCCAGAATATCATGCTTGTGGATGTATCCGGTTATATTGTCGATATTCCCGCTGTAGACCGGGATCCTGGAAAATCGAAAGAAGCCTTTATCCTGAAAGAGCTCAGCGAGGGTCATGTTCTCTTCAGCCGCTACCACGACCGTCCGTGGGGTCATGATATTCTCCACCTGGATCGACTTGAAGCGGATCAGGTTCTTGAGGATCCGGGATTCGCCCTCTTCGAAGATCCCTTCTTTGTGTCCGATATCAGCCATAGCCGATACCTCGGCCCGGCTCACGAGGTTCTGTTTTTTGCGGTTCCTGGAAAGAAGGTTCGTAACACCCTGGGAAAGAATAACGAGAGGATATAGGACAAATATCATTCCGGAAAGGACGTTCACCGCAAAACCCACCAGGCTTCTCCAATAACTAGCGCCCAGTGTTTTGGGGATGATCTCAGAAAAGACGAGGATCAGAAAGGTCAATCCAGCGGAGATCCATCCGACACTCACGCTCTCCCAGATCTGTTGAGCCTGTGCACCGACACCTGCCGCTCCTACTGTATGCGCGATCGTGTTAAGGGAGAGGATGGCGGACAAGGGGCGATCGATATTGGCCTTCATGGCCTTCAACTTACGCCCTAACCGACCCCCCTTCTGTTCCTGAGCCTCGATGAAAGAGGGAGTAATGCTCAGGATAACTGCTTCGAGGATCGAGCACAGGAAGGAGATGAGGATCGCCAGCGAAAGATATAGGATCAGTAAAAACATCTGAACAAGGACTTCTTACACGAGGAGCGGAAAAGGACAGCCTCAGGCCGGATCAATTGCGGAAATAGAAAGCCCGGCCTTTCCTCTTCTTCGAAGGAAGTTCAAAAGCGTTCAGAAGGATTCCGAAAAGGGAGCAGGAGTGGAAGTAACGATGAAGTTCAGAGGCACTTGGGCGCCCCTCCGAGGAGAGGCTTTCTGCCATTTCACACGCACTGTTCATGAACATCGATCCGAATGATCCTTTTCCGAAGGTAATACAGATCGCTGAGAAAGGGTAGGCTTTCTTCCTTATTCACGCCCTTTGGCATCCAGGAACACCCCCTTCTTTCGTATATTTGTAGGAAAGCACACCGGATGCATGGGATGAAGGGCCCCCGCCACAAATACGACCGTGAAACCCTGCTGGAATTGATCCGCCAAGAACCCTTCGATCGGGTTGAGCTTTCCTTTTATCGTTATACACCGATCCATGACCCGGAAACACTGAAGGAAGAATTGATGGAGGAATGGGGTGATCTGGCAGTACTCGGAAGGGTCTACTTAGCCCAGGAAGGCATCAATGCACAGGTGAGCGTTCCTCAACCCGAAAAGGAAGCTTTCGAAAGGACGCTGGAAGCCCGCCCTTCCTTTCGGGACATGCCGCTCCGACCAGCCCTTGAAAGCCGGAATGACGCCTTTTTGAAACTTCGGATCAAAGTCCGCCCCAAGCTCGTCGCCGACGGCCTCGAAGAAGGGGCCATCGAGCTATCAAAAGGACCTGAGCACCTCGACCCGGAAGAATTCCACAAAGCCCTTCAGGAAGAGGACCGTATCGTAGTGGACATGCGCAACCATTACGAATCTGAAGTGGGACACTTCAAAGGAGCCATCACACCAGGGACAGAGACCTTTCGAGAAGAACTCCCGAAAGTTCGAGAAACCTTGGAAGGCCATGAGAACGAACGCATCCTCCTTTATTGCACCGGAGGTATCCGTTGCGAAAAAGCAGGAGCTTACCTGCGTCAGCACGGCTTTGAGAACGTCCAGCAATTGGACGGAGGTATCATCGCGTATGCCCATCGCATGGAGGAGAAAGGAGAGCGTTCTTTATTCATCGGCAAGAACTTCGTTTTCGATGAGCGCCTGGGAGAAAGAGTGACCCAGGACGTGATCGCTCATTGCCATCAATGCGGAGCCCCTTCCGACCGTCAAGTGAACTGCAGGAACCAAGGATGCAACCTCCTCTTCATCCAATGCGAGACCTGTGCCAAGGAATGGGAAGGCTGTTGCACGCCGGAATGCAGAGAAATGATCCATCTACCCTTTGAAGAAAGGAAAAGAAGGCGGAAAGGCCAGGGAATGAAGGAACGCTTTAACAAAGGAAAAAAAGGACGGAAAGAGGTCGCTGAACGGATCGGAAGGCCTAACTGTTCCCGAAAAGAAAGAAGCACCAAAGACGAAAGATAGCTGCCAATGCTCTTTTACCATCGCCTGGGAAAGATCCCGCACAAACGGCACACCATCTTCAGAAAAGCGGATGGGGAGCTCCATTACGAGCAATTGTTCGGAACGGAAGGCTTTCATGGAGTTTCCTCCCTCCTCTATCACCTTCACCGCCCCACCCAAGTGAAGGAGATCCGGAACAGCTACGACGACAGCCCTAACGTTTCCGTGGAAAAGAACTTGAAGGCTTACAGCCTTTCAGGCTTCGACATCCAGCCCGAAAACGACTTCCTCAAAAGCCGGAAGCCGGTCCTCGTCAACGACGACCTTCAGATACAGCTTGCCGCTCCCAAAAGATCCCTGACGGACTACTTCTACAAGAACGCCGATGCGGACGAAATGATCTTCGTCCACCGAGGTTCCGGCAAACTCCGAACGATCCTCGGGAACCTCGATTTCGGATACGGGGACTACTTGGTCATCCCGCGAGGTATGATCTATCAGATCGAATTCGACGACGAGGATAATCGGCTCTTGATCGTGAACTCTTTTAGTCCGATCGGTGCTCCGGACCGCTACAAGAACGAAGTAGGGCAACTTCTCGAACATTCTCCATATTGTGAGCGCGATATACGCGTTCCCCAAGAGATCGACACCCATGATGAGAAGGGTGATTTCACCATCATGATCCGCAAGGAAGGGGTCCTCCACGAATACGTGTACGCCACGCACCCCTTCGATGTAGTGGGTTGGGACGGGTACAATTATCCTTTCGCCTTCTCGATCCACGATTTCGAACCGATCACGGGAAGGGTCCATCAACCACCTCCCGTCCACCAGACCTTCGAGGCACACAATTTCGTGGTCTGTTCCTTTTGTCCCAGGCTTTTCGATTACCACCCGGAAGCCATACCCGCCCCTTACAATCACAGCAATATCGACAGCGACGAAGTGCTCTACTATGTGGACGGGGATTTCATGAGCCGCAAAGGGGTGGATAAAGGCCAGATCACGCTCCATCCGGCCGGGATCCCGCACGGACCACATCCCGGGGCTACGGAAAAGAGCATCGGAAAAGAGTCAACCGAAGAACTCGCGGTCATGATCGATACTTTCCGACCCTTGAAGTTGACCGATCATGCGATGAACATCGAGGACGGTCAATACTACAGGTCCTGGCTCAACGATGAGGATCAGTAAAGAACTTTAAAGCCAAAGGATATGAGCAGCAAACAAGAAGAACCAACGGTCCAGAAAAAGGAAGCTCCCGAAGCGGAGGACTTCCTCCCGATCAACGGGACCGACTACGTCGAACTCTACGTAGGGAACGCCAAACAGCAAGCCCACTATTTCCAGACAGCGTTCGGATTCCAGCCGGTAGCCTATGCAGGCCTGGAAACCGGACGCAAGGAGAGCGTTTCCTACGTGTTGCAGCAGGACAAGGTCCGCCTTGTTCTAACGTCCCCGATCGTTAAGGAAAGCGACATCAACCGACACCTGAGCGAACACGGGGATGGGGTAAAGTTCGTCGCCCTTTGGGTGGACGATGCGAAGAAATCCTTTGAAGAGACGACGAAGAGGGGTGCAAAGCCTTATATGGAACCCAAAGAGGAAAAGGACGCAAACGGAAAGGTCGTCCGTTCGGGCATCCATACCTATGGCGAAACGATCCACATCTTCGTCGAACGGAGCGAATACAATGGGCCATTCCTCCCGGGTTTCAAAGAATGGGACCCCGAATACAAGCCCAGCCCCGTAGGCCTGAAATACGTCGATCACATGGTCGGCAACGTGGGATGGAACAAGATGGACCCTTGGGTGAAATTCTATCAGGAAGTGATGGGATTCGCTCAGATCATCTCCTTCGACGACAAAGACATCAGCACTGAGTATTCGGCCCTTATGAGCAAGGTGATGAGCAACGGGGACGGCAAGATCAAGTTCCCGATCAACGAGCCGGCCGAGGGTAAGAAGAAATCCCAGATCGAAGAGTTCCTGGAATTCTATAATGGAGAGGGTGTCCAGCATATCGCGATCGCCACGGACGATATCGTCGATACGATCGACAAGCTCCGCTCCCGTGGGGTGGAATTCCTTCGGGTCCCCTCAACCTATTACGATGACCTGAAGGACCGCGTCGGAGAGATCGACGAGGACGTCAACACCCTTGCTGAATACGGCATTCTCGTGGACCGTGACGATGAAGGATACCTCCTGCAACTCTTCACCAAGCCGTTGCAACCGCGCCCCACGATGTTCTTTGAGATCATCCAGCGTAAAGGGGCACGCTCCTTCGGAAAGGGGAACTTCAAAGCTCTTTTTGAAGCGATCGAGCGCGAGCAACAGCAGCGAGGGACTTTGACCTAAAATCTCCTCTCCGGAGTTTTCAAAGGGGAGGCAAGGGAGCAACCCGATCGCGGAGCCTATCACGGACACATCAAGACAAGGATATTTCTGTGTCCTGGCATCCCTATCATGAGATAAAGGCCAAAAGCAGCTGGATCAGAACCTTAACCTGAGCGTTGCCCCGTAGCGGTAATCCCTTTTCTGGAGATGGAAAGGGTTCTTATCTCCTACCTCATATTCAGGAAGTTTCTCACTAAACCTCGAGGTCAGGGTTTTGCCAAAATAGGCATGGGAATCATAGGAGGCGGTGGTGTATGCAAAATGACCGGTCAATCGCCAATATTCACTCAGATTAAAGCCCAAGCGAACGCCTCCTTCAAGGGCCGCCATTGTCGGGAGCTCAGAATCCAAGAACTCCCTGAATTCGGGCATTTCGACCCGAAGCTGCCCATAAGGAGCTAGGACAAGATCGCGAAATAGATAGAACTCCTTGCTGGTACCGAAATCTATTGAGAAGATCTTAAGCCCCGTCTTATGGGACTCAGTTTCGACCTGGCCACTATCTTCTTTGCTCTTTACCACCTTGACCTTCGACTTCGAGAACGAGGGGAAAGACCAACCGAAGTCGCTGAATACATACCATCCCGGTAAGCCCCCGAACCAAGAGCTTAGACGATATTCCAGCCCTAGCTGATAAAAATTCTGCCTATGCTGAGTCCAACCAAAGCTCAATCCCAAACCGGCCTCTTTATCCTGTTTCATCAGCATCCCTTTCCCCAAAGCCTTTCCCCAGGTCTGTACGAACTTGGATCGCTCCATATCCCCTTTTGCCTTCCCCCTGTTATCTGCGATCCCTAATGTGGCCCTTACTTCACCCACTTTTTCCGTTGTGACCTTTCCTCCTTTTTGAACTTTTTGGTAAACACTGTAGCGATCGTCCGGCTTGAGCCCCTCCTTCTTTCCGATCTTAGCATAGGCGTATCCGACGTTCTTGTATTCGAAGATGGAGCTGGCTACATCAAAGACAGAAGCGGACAAGTTCTTCTCGAAATTCCTGAGCCACTTCCCGATCATCCCCTCGAAGGTTCGATAAAATATCTTCTCTTTCTCCCCCTCATCTCCAGTCTCCTTGATTTCTGCGGAGGCGCTCCACTCCGTTTTGGTCTCAAGGGGGACCTCGAATTTCTTTCTTTCCCTCTTGGCCGCAGCAAGAGCTGAATCACTGCTTTCAGGTCCTGCCCAGCATTTTTGGAAGAATTCCTTCATCACCCTTTCGTTCAGGTCTAACCTGTACATCTTCCCCATAGCGCGGGCTTTGTAACCATTGAATCTTTGAACGACGGTATCGACATCGGGGTCCTCGTCCAAGTCCCTCTGCTTTTCTTCAATGTATAGCGTATCAAAATCCCATTCCCTTATGTCAAAAACTATCATATAGACCTTCTCAAGGTATCGCGCAGCCCACTTCATATCCCTCATACTCCCTTCCAGCCCTTTGGTCGTAGCTTCCAGCCGCTTTACCTCCCGATCGTTCAATCCATGTCTCACGTTCTCGTAAACCCTGCGCATATTATAGCGCCCTTCCTCATCCGCATTGAAGATCGTGTCCAAGACCCTCATTGCGGCTTTTTCTTTTCTTAAACATGCCCTTAAACTATCTCCTTCCCTCGCTTTTTCTTTTCGCTCTTTGATAGAGGTGTCCAAAAGGGTCGCCGTCAAGCTCTTTTCCCTCTTTTTCCCGAGAAATTCGCTAACAGAAGGACGGCATCCGATGGTGAAATTTTCGACGCTGTTCTGATCGTACTCCTCTAACTGTTCAAGCTCGGTCAGCCCCTTCTTAAAGGCTTTTTTAAGGGAATAAGGATACTTCTCACCTTTCTGGATGCAGAGAAAAGGGGTTATCCCTCTTCTATTGTAAGTGTCGAAAAAAGAAGCGCCCTTCTCGTTGCCTTCTTTTTCTTCTTCCTGGCCGGAACCGGATAGGGAAAGGACCATTAGAAGGACAGTTATAACCGCATTTCGGGAATACAGGTACCTCATTGGTCAAGGAGGGATTTGATCGGACAGAGGGCAAAATAAAAAAAGACCCATGAACTGCTAGAAAAGAGCAAAGCGCTCACTCCTCGGAGAACTTCACCAACAATCGCCGGTAAGCCGAGAAGAGCTTGGATTTAGAAACGAAGCCCCTGTATTCGTTCCCGTTGACCACCGGTAGGTTCCAAGCCCCGGTGCTCTCGAATTTATCCATAACCTCGTTCATGCTCTCCTCTTCCTGAATGAACGCTGGGGGTGCTGTCATGAGCTCTTGCACCGTGAGCTCATCATAACGCTCCCGCTCGAAGATCAGGTCGCGGATCTCCTGCAGAAAGACCACGCCAAGTAGTTCGTTCTTTTCGTTGACGACAGGAAAAAGGTTCCGCTTGGAACGTGCAATAGCATTGGTGAGGTCCCGCAGCGTATCATCGGGTCCTACTTTCTCAAAATCGTTCTCGATCTCCTTTTTCAGATCCATCAAGTAAAGGACCGTTTGATCCTTATGATGGGTGATCAACTCGCCCCGATCGGCCAACTGCTGCGTGTAGACCGAATGGCTGAGGAAAGCACGAACGGTCAGGTAGGAAATGGCTGCGGTTATCATAAGCGGAACGAAGAGTTCATAACCGCCGGTGATCTCAGCGATCAAAAAGATCGCAGTAAGGGGGGCATGGAGCACTCCGGCCATCATTCCGGCCATCCCTACGAGCGTGAAATTGCTCTCCGGTAACTCGAAAAAGCCGAAATGGTCGAGGGCCTTAGCAAAAACATATCCCAGCGAGCTACCCATGAAGAGCGTAGGAGCAAATATCCCTCCGACCCCTCCGCTTCCGAAGGTGATGGATGTTGCGATCACTTTGAGGAGGACCATCGCGAAGACGATCGC
This sequence comes from uncultured Weeksellaceae bacterium, assembly GCA_964537825.1. GTDB lineage: Bacteria > Bacteroidota > Bacteroidia > Flavobacteriales_D > CAYVSK01 > CAZIDL01. The sequence goes on along the minus strand of CAZIDL010000001.1, from coordinate 63,219 downwards.
GATCATCCACCCGATGCTCCTTTCAAGCGGAAGGATGCTCTCCCCGTCGAACAATTTGCTCAAAGGATCACCGTGGATCAGGGAGTTGATAAGGCCATACCCTTCGCCATAAAGCTCGGGAAAAAGCAAGAAAATAAATCCGAGAAGGATCCCGCCGATCAAAGCTTTTCCAAAAGGTGAACCGAACTTTTCAAAGGTCCGCTCCACCCCGAAGAACAACTTGGAGAAATAAAGGGATCCCAAACCGGTCACTGCACCAAGAAGGATATAAAAGGGAACGTTCTTGGGCATGAAAGGATCCTGGAGCGTGAAGGGCAGTAGAAAGCCTTCTCCAAGAAGGAGGATCGAAGTGATGAAAGCAGAGACAGAAGCCAGAAGGAGCGGGATCAGAGAAGCAGTGGTCAGATCCAGCATGATCACTTCCACAGCAAAAACGATAGCAGCAACAGGGGCCTTGAAAATGGCAGAAAGGGCACCTGCAGCCGCACATCCGACCAACAGGGTCTTGGTCTTGTAGTCCAGGTGGAACAGCTTTCCCAGATTGGACCCGTAAGCCGACCCGGTCGCGACCGTAGGCCCCTCTAAACCGACCGATCCCCCAAATCCGACCGTGATCGCACTGGTAATGATCGAGGAGAACATATTGTGGGACTCCAGTTCACTGTTCCGCTTGGATATGGCGTAAAGGGTCGCCGGGATCCCGTGATCCACTTCCCTCCGAATAAGGTATTTTATGACCACCACCGTGATAAGAAGACCCAACAAGGGGAAAACGAAATGCAGGTGCTCATAACTCTGCTCCACGTAACTGAGCAGGGCCTGGATGTTGTGAGCGACCCCTTTTATAACCCCCGTCGCCAACCCAGCAAGGCCCCCTACTATTACGCTTAGAAAAAGGACAAGATGACGATGTTCAACGTGGCGTATCCTCCATATCAGAAAGCGCTTCAAAAGACTGCTCATCTCCTTGGGCTTCTTTCTGATAAGGGAAGAAGAGTAGCAGCATAACCCGTACCGGCAGCTGCTCTTAGTGCGATCGACCTTCTTTCAAGAAAGGGACCGGTTCCGGTCATGGAATTCCTTCGGAATAGGAGATAGCAAATTTAGGAGGGTTGTTGGAGAAGGGCACAGGATCAAAGGGAAGGCTCTTTCCTTTTCGAGCGGAGTTTCCGCTCGACGAACCGTTTCATCCGTGGGTCCTTTACATGCTTGCGATAGCGCTCCAGCAAAGACCCCTGGACTTCCTTTTCGGTATATCGGATCTGTTCGAGGATGAAATAGGTGAGCACCGCATCCTCGACCTTTCCTTCGAATTCCTTAAGAATGGTCTTGAAGAGCATTTCCCGATATCCCATGTTCTTCTGTTCGCCCTTGTTGTCGAGGGTGTACTTGTTGGCCACATCGTAGGCGAAGCTCAAATATTCCGGGACTTCCAGCATCATCGTGTCGTTCATGTTCATCGAATCGAGAAAATGCCAGTAGGATGGAGCTAAGGAAAGGCTATCGTTCGGATGCTCGTATTCGTAAATGTCGGGATAAGAAAACCGCATTATAGCATGATCGACCCGATCGCGCATCCGTTCGAGCTTTTGGAAATGTTCTCCCAATCGTTCCTGATGTTCACGAAAAAAAGCCCTTCGAAAAGAGCGGACCGCTTTCTTTCTCGCTTTCAACCCCTTGAGAAATTCGGGCTTTTTGCTCTTGAAAATGCTGTCCTGTTCCCTCCCGATAGAATCCCTGAAAAGCTTCCGCTTTCTGATATAACGGTTCTCGATGCTGCCTGAACCTTTGAAGCGATAATCCCCTTGATCATCCCGATTGACCGAAAGGCTATCGCCGGGACTGAGATAGAGCATGATCCCCCCCGAAGGGGTCTTCAACCGAAAGTATCCCGGATCCTTTTCTCGGAACTGCAAATGGAAGCGTCCTTCTTCCAGCGTATCCTTTGCGAGAACGCTGTCCGCATACGTGAAACCCCCTAAGCGATCAAGAAGCTCAACGATCCCTTCCGAACTCCCTACCAGGTAACCTTCGACGACCGTAACAGGAAGCTCCTCCTTTTCAGAGCCGTTGCCCGAACAACCGATGAGCAGGAGGAAAAGGGAATAGCAAAGCGAGTGGGGAAAAAGATGCTTCATTTTGGATCGCGATCCGAGCATATAAACTCAATATTCACCGGAGATCTGACGGATCCCCAACTCCTTAAGTTGTGCCGGATCAACAGGGGCCGGAGCATCGATCATCAGGTCCCGGCCGGCGTTGTTCTTCGGGAAAGCGATATAATCGCGGATGTCCGAATTGCCGTCCATTAATGCGACCCATCGGTCGAACCCGAACGCGATGCCTCCGTGGGGAGGAGCGCCTTGTTCCAGTGCTTTGAGCAAAAAGCCGAATTGGGCTTCGTAAGCTTCCCGGCTCATTCCGATGACCTCAAAGACCTTCTCCTGGAGTTCCCTATCGTGGATACGGATCGATCCTCCACCGATCTCAACCCCATTGATCACCATATCGTATGCTTCTGCCCGGACCTCTTCGGGGTTCGAATCCAGCCGTTCTTTATCCTCGGGCTTTGGGGCAGTAAAGGGATGATGCATGGGATGAGGGATACCGGTATCAGGGTCCCTTTCGAACATCGGAAAATCAACGACCCAAAGGGGAGCTCTTCTCTCAGGATCCCTCAACCCAGCACGTTCTCCCATCTCGATCCGCAATCGGCCCAAGGCATGACGCGTGCTATCAGCATCTCCAGCAAGGATCAGAAGAAGGTCCCCATCAGAAGCGGATGCTCGCTCCATCCAAGCCTTCAGATCCTCAGGACCGAAGAACTTATCAACGGATGAGCGAACACTCCCATCCGTTGAAGAACGGACCGGGATCAATCCTTTGCCCCCGACTTGCGGACTGGTCACGAACTCCGTGAGCTTGTCCAGATCCTTACGGCTCATCTCCCCAAAACCTGCAGCATTGATACCTACCACCAATTCCGCTTCGTCGAACACCCGGAACCCTTTGCCCTGGACCAGGTCCGTCAATTCGAAGAACTCCATTCCGAACCGGGTGTCAGGCCGGTCGGTCCCGTAATTTCGGATAGCCTCATCATAGCTTATCACAGGAAAATCCCCGAGTTCTTCTCCCCGGACTTCGCGGAAAAGATGACGAGCGAGCCCTTCAAAGGTGTCCATTACGTCCGCTCGATCCACAAAGGCCATTTCGCAGTCGATCTGGGTGAACTCAGGCTGCCGATCGGCCCGTAGATCCTCATCCCTGAAGCACTTCACCAATTGGAAATACCGGTCGGTCCCACCGATCATCAAGAGCTGCTTAAAGGTCTGCGGTGATTGGGGAAGCGCATAGAACTCGCCGTGATGAAGGCGGGATGGCACGATAAAATCCCTCGCTCCTTCAGGTGTCGACCGGATGAGCACCGGCGTTTCCACTTCGAGAAAACCAGCTCCGTCCAAGTAGTTGCGCGTGGCCATGGCCATGCGATGACGTAACTGGAGCTTTTCCTGCATCGGAGGTCTTCGGAGATCCAACATGCGATGCCGCATGCGAAGCTCTTCTCCTCCATCGGTCTCTTCCTCGATCTGGAAGGGAGGAAGCTCAGAAGCATTGAGCACTTCCAGGCTTTCGACGAGCACCTCGACATCGCCGGTCGCGATCTCCGGATTCTTGTTGCTCCGTTCCCGAACGGATCCTTCCATCCGGACCACGTATTCCCTGCCGAGGGAGCGGGCTTTTTTACAAAGCTCCGGGGCGGCTTCCATATCGAAGACCCCTTGGGTGATCCCGTATCGGTCCCGCAAGTCCAGAAAGGTCATCCCCCCAAGGTCCCGCGTTCGCTGAACCCAACCGCAGAGGGCGACCTTAGCCCCCACTTCCTCGATGCTCAAGGCCCCACAGCTATGCGTTCGGTACATCGATAAGCTAACTTTGATCGCGAAATTACTCTTTTCCCTACAGACCGTTGGGAATAAAAAGCTGTGCCCATGACCCTTTCCGTACGATCCGATGATCATTTCATGGGCCTGGCGCTCGAAGAGGCCCGAACGGCTTTCGAAAAGGGGGAAGTACCAGTAGGGGCAGTGGTCGAATGCGAAGGGCGGATCCTGGCACGCACCCACAATCTGACTGAACAGTTACTGGACGTGACCGCCCATGCTGAAATGCAAGCAATCACGGCAGCTTCAGAAGCCTTGGGGGGGAAGTTCCTCGAACATTGCAAGGTCTTCGTAACCCTTGAGCCTTGTATTATGTGCGCCGGAGCCCTTTATTGGGCCCGGCCGGAGGAACTGATCATCGGGACCAGGGACGAAAAAAAGGGATTCACCCTGACGGATCCCGACCTCCTTCATCCCCGAACCCAATTCAAAAAAGAGGTCCGAAAAGAAGAAGCTGCAGAGCTTCTCAAGGACTTCTTTCGAGCAAAAAGAAAGTAAGAACCGCCTCCGAGATCCCGGCAGAAAGGGATGAAAAATCAAGCGGACAAGAGCGAACAATCACGCTCCTCGATCGGTTAGAATGGTAGATACAAAAGGTAGAATTATGTACCCTCAGGAACTAGTCGCCCCGATGAAGGAAGACCTTACCACGGAAGGCTTCAAGGACATTACGAGCGCTGATGAAGTGGATCGTCTCATCAACGAAAGCGAAGGGACGGTGTTGATGGTAGTGAACTCCGTATGCGGATGTGCAGCGGGGAATGCACGTCCGGGTGTGAAACAGGCGATCGATCACGGGAAGAAGCCCGATCATTTAGCGACCGTTTTCGCTGGGGTTGACAAGAACGCTGTGGAGCAGGCGCGGAAATACATGCTCCCCTATCCCCCTTCATCCCCTTCCATCGCTCTTTTCAAGGATGGGAAGCTGGTCCACTTCCTCGAGCGGCATCACATCGAAGGCCAACCGGCCGAAACGATCGCGGAGAACCTTCAAGCGGCCTTCGACGAGTACTGCAACTAGTTCGGTTCAGCTGCCCCCTTCCTTCCGAACGAACTTGGGGACCTTGATGTAGTCGGAGTCCCGTTGTGGGGCGTTCTTCAAAGCCTCTTGTTGCTCCACTTCATCACGGATCTCATCAGGACGCGCTCGTCCTTTCTCCTCCATAACGTGCTTAAGGGGTTCCACCCCATTGGTATCCACTTCCTCGAGCTTTCTCACGAACTGCATCAGTTCCTCGAGGTCCTTCTCAAGGCGCTTCTTTTCTTCTTCGTCAGGCCTCAGCTTGGCGAGGTCTGAAAGGTGATCGAATTCCTTCATAACCCTTCTATATAGGCCTTACAAAGGTAGGTTTTTCAGAACGTTCGCTGCCACCCTTCATTGATGCGCTCACGAACGATCGTGCTCAGCTCGTTAACATCCCTACCCTCCGGATAGACGGGGCGGTTGAGGACGATCCGGGCACGCCCTGGTCGGAGGCTTCCCCAAAAACCCTCCCCTTCAGGAAAGAGCCACCAATTATCGAGAAAGGTCACCGGAACGATGGGAACTCCGTGATCGAGGGAGAGCCGAAAAGCCCCGGTTTTGAAATCTCCCATATCAGGAGCCTCAGTGGGTATGGTCCCTTCCGGGAACATCGCGATGGGGATCCCTTTGTCCAACTCTTTACCCGCTTGCATATAGGCCTCCCGGACCTTTCTACTGCCACGGGGTACAGGAACGTTCATGGACCTGAAGAACATGCTGAAATAGGGCCAATCGAGGATCTCCTGCTTGCCAAGGAAAACGAAGCGTTCCCGGAAAGGGATCATGAGAAACAGGATGTCCAGGTAGGAAGCATGATTGGCGCAGATTATATAGGGACTCGGCGGAAGCTCATCCACTTGTTGGATATGGCAGGGAATAAAAGAGACCTTGCTGAAGAAACGGGCCACCCAACGATTGGTACGGTACACCCGATCAAAATCCCCTCGCTTCAGGAATATCCGATAGAACGGATAGAGGATGATCAATAAAAGAGCGAGCAGGAGGATGAGCCAAGCCTGGTAAAGGATCCGAAAGCCTTTGGCGATCTTACCCATGAGACCAAAAATAAAGAGCATTCATCCCTTTTCAGACCATATTCCGCGATCCTTAGGGGTCAAGGCGTAGGCTTTTTCTTAGATTTACGTTCCAAACGTCCCGGATTGGCGCGAATACTGACAGGGATACAAAGCACCGGCGCTCCTCACCTAGGCAACCTCCTCGGGGCGATCCGGCCGGCCATTGAGCTTTCCAACGAGGAGGACCATCAAGCCTTCCTCTTCATCGCCGATCTTCATTCCCTCACCACGATCAGGGACGGTGCAGAACGGATGGAGAATACCCGCCAGGTGGCCGCCGCCTGGCTCGCTTTTGGTTACGACACTTCGAAGAATCTGTTCTACCGACAATCGGATCTTCCGGAGACCTGTGAGCTGACCTGGTACCTGAGCTGCTTTACGTCCTACGGCCTTCTTCAGAAAGCCCACTCCTTCAAAGACCATCAGGCGAAGAACGAAGAGGTTAATACCGGCCTTTTCACCTATCCCGTTCTCATGGCGGCCGATATTCTGCTCTACGATGCGGAGAAAGTGCCCGTCGGAAAGGACCAAAAGCAGCATTTGGAAATGACCCGGGACATGGCCCAGAAAGTGAATCACCATTACGGAACACCCCTCTTTACGATCCCGGAACCTTTGATCGATGAGGCGATGATGACCATACCCGGGACGGACGGACGGAAGATGAGCAAGTCCTACGACAACGGCATCAACATATTCAGCTCTGATAAAGCCCTCAAAAAGCAGGTGATGAGCATCGTGACCGATTCGAAAGGGCTCGAGGACAAAAAGGTGCCCGAGGAATGCAACGTTTTCGCGATCTACGAAAAAGTAGCCCCTTCGGGGAAAGTCGCTGCAATGCGTGAGGCCTATGAAAAAGGAGGGTACGGGTACGGGGATGCGAAAAAAGCGCTATTGGAGGAGTTGAAAGAAGGTTTCGGCAGCGTTCGGGAGGCCTATTTCGAGCTCATGAAAGAACCTGAGCGCGTGGAAGGTGAGTTGCTCGAAGGTGCAGAGCGGGCCCGACCCATCGCCCAGCGAACATTGGGTAGGCTAAGGGAGAAAATGGGGTTCAAATTTCTGCCAAAGGATATGATCGAATAGCATCGTTATGCACGAGTTCCTGCTCAACGTCCATTCCGTTCTCCGCTACGTGATCCTCGTCCTCTTGGTAGTTTCCGCACTCCGCTCGCTTGCGGCTTGGCTGATGGGAGGGCATTACTACCGATCGGACGAACGCAGTGCCCTCTTCACGGTGATCTTCACCCATCTGCAATTCCTGATCGGTATCGCCCTGTATTTCATGAGCGATAAAGTCCGCTTCAACGATATGGGAACGGTTATGAATACCGACCAGCTCCGTTTCTATACGGTGGAGCACATCAGTATGATGCTGCTGGCGGTCGTTCTGATAACCATCGGACGCTCCCGGGCCAAAAAAGCCTACTCCGAGATCGCCAAACATAAACGGATCGCGATCTTCTTCCTGATCGCCCTTCTCCTGATCTTTTTGGCGATCCCCTGGCCTTTTATGAGAAGCTTCACCTCCACATGGATCTGATCCGGAACGGAGGCATCCTGTTCCTTTTCATGCTCGCCTCTCTCCTTTCTTGCCAAAGCAGTGAAAAGAAGGACAGTGGAAAAAAAGAAGGAATGGGCGGGGAAGCCATCTATCAGCGAAAATGTGCTTCTTGTCACGGTAAGGACGGTAAAAAAGGTCTTTCCGGGGCGGTGGACCTTACGCACTCTGAGCTGTCCATGGAAGAACGAATCAAGGTGATCCGTAACGGCAGAGGGGCGATGATCCCCTTTAAGGGCAGCTTGAGCAAAAAAGAGATCAGGGCCGTGGCCCGTTATCTGGACGAATTCAAGAAGGGCGAATGATCGAGGACGAACGCTTTAAGAAAGGGATCGAACGGGTCGTGCTGATCGGCGCCGTAAAGAACAAGGAAGATGCCCAACGGATCGACGAATACCTCGACGAGTTGGCCTTCCTCACAAAAACAGCAGGAGGCAGCCCTCTGGAACGCTTCGTGCAACGGATCGGAAAGCCGGACCCCGGCACCTTCCTCGGTAAAGGAAAGATCAAGGAGATCGCATCCTTCATCGCTCAGAGCAAGGTTGATACCGCCATCTTCGACGACGAACTGACACCGACCCAGACCCGGAACGTCGAGAAGCTCCTCAATTGCAAGGTCCTCGACCGAAGCGATCTGATCCTCGACATTTTCGCCAAACGCGCTCGGACCTCCCACGCTAAAACGCAGGTGGAACTGGCCCAATATCAGAACCTCCTCCCGCGCCTCTCGGGAATGTGGACGCACCATTCGCGCCAAAAAGGTGGCATCGGCACAAAAGGTCCGGGTGAACGGGAGATCGAAACGGATCGCCGAATGATCCAGAAAAAGATCGACCGGCTGAAAAAGCAGCTCGAAAAGATCGACAAGCAAAAGGCCACGCAACGCAAAAATCGGGGCAAGCTGGTCCGCGTGGCCCTGATCGGCTACACCAATGTAGGCAAGTCCTCCCTCATGAACCTTCTTAGCAAATCGGAGGTCTTCGAGGAGGACAAGCTCTTCGCCACCCTCGATACGACGGTGCGCAAAGTAGCTCTCTACAACGTCCCGGTCCTCCTATCGGATACCGTCGGATTCATCCGCAAACTTCCGCACCAGCTCATCGAATCCTTCAAGAGCACCCTCGACGAGGTCCGGGAATCTGATCTGCTCCTTCATGTGGTGGACGTCTCACATCCGAACTTCGAGGATCAATACGAAGTGGTGAACCAGACCCTCCAGGAGATCGGGGTCATCGATCAACCCATGATCACCGTCTTCAACAAGATCGACCGCTATCGGGAGATGGAACGGGCCACGGGCACTTATGACGAGACGGTGGACGAGAAACCCTCCCTGGAAGAACTTCGCTCCACCTGGATGGCCCGGATGGACGAGAACGAAATGATCTTCGTGTCAGCGGCCGAAAAGGAGAACATCAAGGAATTGCGGGACCTCCTTTACGAGCGAGCGAAGGCTATCCACGTCCAACGCTACCCCTACGACGACCTTTACTACTAGGATAAAAAAGCCCCTGCCCTAAAAGGCCAGAGGGCTTTTAGATCGTCCTGGTCAAAGGGTTCACTCCCTGACCTGCAGCTTATCGCTGTGCAGTGCGCGCCCTTCTCCGTCCTCGATGCGGTAGAGGTAGAGCCCTTCTTTCAGATCACCCACTTGCACCCTCGCCTTATCACCATCGGAGATCCTGTGAGCACGGACCTCTCGGCCGGTCATGTCGAAAATGCGGATGCGTTCCGCTTCATCCCCGAACTCGAAGCGGACGTTCCGAGAAGCTGGAGTGGGATAAGCTTTGTATTCAGTCCCCTTCTTTACAAGGCTCTCAACGCTCACAGCAGACCCATCGTTCCAGACCTTGAGGCCATCGAATTGGACCGTGCCACCAACACTATCGGGCCCGGTGGTCGAAGCAAGGAACAAGGTTATAGTATCCGGGGTCATCCCATTACAACCAGCAGGTGAATATTGGATATTGAATTTCATCCAACTGCTTTGGGTACCTTCATAGAACCGCGTGGCTGCGGCAACTAAATTACCGCCTGCTGGCTTTACTCCGGATTGAAGCACAGCACTATCATTATTGGGCAGATCGTACTTCACGTAGCCGGTGATGCTATCGGGACAGAAGGAGATCGCATCTCCCTGAACAACCGAGTTACCGGATACCGTAGCGATATAGGATTGTCCGACGGTATCCTTTTGTCCGTTGTTATCGGTGAACACGGAGGTCGTGATCTTCAGCGCAGAACTTCCCTCAGGGTTGCCACTGGTCACTTCAGAAGCTCCATAAGAGACAAAGCCCTCAGGACTAGGTTGTCCCAGCGTCGTTGTCCAATTCTCGAATTTTGTGTTTTCTAGGCCACTTTGGGCAGCTAACTGCAAGCAAAAGCAACAAACAAGGGAGCAAAGGGTAAGGATCCGTTTCATATAAAACGTACTGTATTGGTTCATTTCAAAGCTAGAAGATCCTGATTATCTGCGCCTTCCCTAATAGACGGAGGAGGGGGCGCTTGCTATTGCAGAAAGACGCTCCGACCCGGATCATAAAAAAACCCCCTGTTATGAGTATGAACACAGGGGGTTTTGATCTTTTTAAGCGAAGTGCTTCAGGGGAACTTAATGGATCACCTGAAGCTTATCGCTATGGACGGGTTTGCCGTTGCGGTCTTCGACCCGGTAGATGTAGAGCCCTTCTTCCATACCGCTCACGTCGACCGTGCGATAACTGCTCTGGTCGAGTTCCACGCTCTTGACGTTGCGCCCCGTCATGTCGTAGATGCGGAT
>CAZIDL010000001.1:0-52741 GCA_964537825.1 uncultured Weeksellaceae bacterium | reverse complement strand
TCTGGTCGAGTTCCACGCTCTTGACGTTGCGCCCCGTCATGTCGTAGATGCGGATACGCTCTGCGATGGAACCGAACTCGAAGCGGACTTGCTTTCTTGCTGGGTTTGGTCTAACCGAAAAACTTCGTTCTCTATCCTTTTTAAGGTCGGAGATCGAAGAAGGAGTGCCCCCGGCCCAGAGCTTCAAACCATCCAATTCAAAGGATCCTGGGTTCTGCACGGTTTGAGTCCCTTTATTAATATTGGCTTGAGGTACGACCGCTTCCGCTGAAAAGATCATAGCGATCGAATCCGGGGTCATACCCATACAATCCATTGGATTGAATGGAATGTTGAAGGTCGTCCAGCTACTGATACTATCTCCTACCAAGGTATCAGCAGTACTCAGCGTGTCAGTAGCGTTCCAAACCTGAACGATAATCAAACCGCTATCCTGATTCGGCAATTGATAACGGAAATGACCAGTAAGACTATCAGGGCATTGAGTATAATCCGTCCCCAATTCCAAACCGCTCATCGTAATATTCCCTAGGATACTAGCTCCAATAGTATCCGGACCCTGCGGAGTAGTAATCTCTTTAGGGGACAATTCCAACGCAGACCCTCCTTCTATAGGGTCGGTCGTGTTCTCACTTTGACCAATTGAGCCTAATCCGCTAGGTTGCGGGTTGCCCAAAATGTTATTCTCTCCCCAATTCTCGAACCCTAAATTGTCCAACCCGCTCTGGGCGGAAACTTGAAGACCGATGAATGCGAAAAGGATAAGCGTAAGGATGCGCTTCATAAGCTCTGTTTTTTTTCGTCCCCTCAAATATAAGAGATCCATCCCGTCACTCCCCGATCGCTTCCACCCGTTCCACTTCGGGAATGTGTTGCTTCAAAAGCATCTCAACGCCATCCTTCAGGGTCTCCGTGGATGACGGGCATCCCGAGCAGGCCCCTTTCAGCACAAGCTTGACCACCCCGTTCTGAAAGGAATGGAAATGGATGGCTCCCCCATCCCCTTGCACAGCAGGCGCAACGTATTCACCCAACAGCTCTTTGATGCGCCCATCATGGGGTGAAGAAGGCCCGTCCCCGAAAAGGCTTTCGACCGGATTAGCGCTGCCCTGTCCGGAAGCCGAAAACCCATCGCTTTCCCCTTTTTTGCCCGCTTTCTCTTCCGGCATCTTCACGAGCACTTCGTTCCCTTCGTTCAAATGATCCCGGATGAACTCCCGGAGTTCGTTCGTGACCTCTTCCCATTCCACCAACTCGTTCTTGTTGACGGTAAGGAAATCGTTCATCATAAAAACGTTGGTCACGAAAGGGAACTGGAAGAGCTGCTCCGCCAATGGTGAACAGCCCCTGGCCTCTTCCACGCTTTCGAACTCCACGCAGGTCCCTTGAGCATCGACCAAGGGACGGTCGGCCACGAACTTCATGGAGGCAGGGTTCGGTGTTAGCTCAGCGAATACCTGAGCTGGAGGCTTTTTTTCGCTCATTGACATATCCATTCGTTTCATCACTTATCTTCTTCTTCGGTGGGGGTTTAAACCCCCACCGAAGAAGAATGACGAGAAACAGCCCTCAAGCTCCAACGCCGACTTTGGCCCATTCCACGACCTTGCCCATCACTTTCTCGATCCCGTCGTGGACCTGGACGATGTTCGCCTCCATGTTGTAACAGGGTGCAGTGGCGATCCGATGCTCAGCATCCTCCGCCATCTCGTTCGCCTCATGTTCTTCGATGCTCGCTCCGGTGGCCTGGACCCCTTGGTTGATCCCGTCGATGTCGTAGGGGGAAGCTGAAGCGGTCGTACCCACGGTCAGTTTCGGGGTCAGATCGCTGTCCGCAAGGGCCTTTGCGACCACGGTCGGGCCCATGCAAACGGCGCCGATGGGCTTGCCTGCTTCGGCCATGCTTTTGATCAGCCCCTTGACATCCTCCCGGATACTCCCGTCCGGACCTTTGAAGGCCCATTCGGTCAGGTTCTTCGCTGCACCAAAGCCACCCGGGATCGCAAGTCCGTCCAACTCGGAAAGTTCGACCTGTTCGACGGAACGGATATCGCCGCGGGCGATCCGCGCGGATTCGACGAGGACGTTCCGCTGCTGGTCCATTTCGTTGCCGTTCCGGTGGTCGAGCACATGGTGCTGATCCATGTCCGGAGCGATGCAAACCGGTTCTGCCCCCTGCTTTTCAAGCTGATAGAGCGTAAAGACCCCCTCGTGGATCTCGGTGCCATCGAAGACACCACAACCTGAAAGGAGTACGCCGATCTTAGGTCCTGCCATGACTTGCTTTTTTTGGTTCCTTATCTCCAAATTTCGTGGATCCGATCGGAAGCGTCCCATTTGGATCAAGGCTTTTCAATGAGGCCCCTTTCCTGTTCTGTACTCAACTTTTTTACTTTGCGGAGCGATGAAGAAGTTCATCCTTTCTTCCCTCCTCTTCCTTTTCGCCTCGATAGGGGACAGCAAGAGCACGGTCCCCGAACTCGATGGAGCCAAGAGCAAGGACACCCTCGTTGTGGGCGTCAAGCATTCTCCTCCCTTCCTGATAGAAGGAACGGAGGGAAGGATCGAGCGAGGGATCTCCCACGCCCTTTGGGTGAAGCTCGCTGAAAAAGCGGAGTTCCCCTATCGCTTCGAGCGGATCGACACCTTGAGCGCTCTCATCCAGGCTCTGGAAGAGCGACGCATCGACGTCTGTATCAATCCGCTCACCGTCACCAGCGAGCGTTTCGAACACATGGCCTTCACCCAGCCTTTCTACATCTCCAACCTCACCATCGCTACTCAAAAGGAGGCCCGCGACCAATTGCTCCTCTTTCTCAGGAATTTCTTTTCCATGGATTTCCTGCGGACGGTCCTCCTGCTCGTTCTCATCATCTTCATTTTCGGACTCTTGCTATGGTGGGTGGAACGGCGGAAGAACCCGGATATGTTCCGAAAGGGTTGGCGAGGGTTGATGGACGGTTTCTGGTGGTCCGCGGTCACGATGACCACCGTCGGTTATGGTGACAAGGCTCCTATGACGGGACCCGGGAAGTTCATCGCCACGATCTGGATGTTCACTGCTGTGATCATCGTTTCGGGCTTTACGGCCACGATAGCTTCATCGCTCACCGTCCAACGCACCCAGCACGGGGTCGAAGGACTCCAGGATCTCGCCAAGGTACGAACAGCGACAGTAGAAGGGTCGAACAGTGCTGATTTCCTTCAGGACCGGGGGATCGATCCGATCGAAAAGCCGACACTGGAAGCTGCCGTAGTGGCTTTGGGTGAGGACCGGGTCGAAGCCGTTTTCTACGACGAACCGCTCCTTCGTTACGCCATCAATGAACAGGGATATAAGGAAGAGCTCATCATCTTGAACCAAAAGTTCGAAGAACAACACTACAGCTTCGGCCTTCCTAAAAGGAGCGAACATTCTGAACGCTTGAACAAGGAACTCCTTAAAGTCCTCGAGAGCGAGGACTGGGACCGCATTCTCCAACGCTACGACCTCTAGTATGGCCCTCATCAAAAGCGTACGCGGACTGACCCCTGAATTCGGACCGGACAATTTCTTCGCCGAGAACGCCACTCTGATCGGTGACATCCGGACGGGAAAGGAATGCAGCTTCTGGTTCCAATGCGTGGTCCGGGGTGACGTTAATTCCATTCGGATCGGTGATCGCGTGAACGTGCAGGACGGTGCAGTGATCCATTGCACCTACGAACGCACGAAGACCCTCATCGGCAACGACGTTTCGATAGGCCACAATGCGATCGTCCACGGCTGTACAGTGAAGGACCAGGTGCTGATCGGCATGGGCTCGATCGTAATGGACGATGTGCTAATAGGCGAAGGCTCCGTTATAGCCGCCGGGGCAGTTGTAAAGGAAGGAACGGAGGTCGAGCCCGGGAGCGTATACGCAGGCGTTCCTGCCAAAAAAGTGAAAGAACTGGATCAGGAGACCTTCAAAGGAGAGGTCGAACGGATCGCGAAGAACTACAGCTTCTACGCCTCCTGGTACAAGGAGTGATCGTCCCAGATCCGCCATTCCTCGAGGGGTACCTTGTCCCCGAAAAAGAGGCGGGTACTGTTCTCAAAAGCTTCCGTTAGGTCGGAAACGAAAAAACGGTGCTGGGGAGCACTTTTCCCTTTTCGCTTCAAGCCTTCCTTACCCAATCGTTCATCGAGTTCTTCAGCGATCAATACGGAAGGGTCGATGACCTGGACCTTTCCCTGAAAATATTCGGCGATCTCTTTCTTGATCAGGGGATAGTGGGTACACCCCAGAACGAGGGCCTCGATGTCCCGGAAGTTCTTGGCTGACAAATAGGAGGCAATGATCGTCCGACTGATCGTATTGTCGAAGAAGCCCTCCTCGACCATAGGAGCTAACAATGGAGTGGAACGACTAGCGAGGCTGACGTCGGGTGCTAGTTTCTGGATCCGCCGGGCATAGACCCTCGAACCGATCGTTCCTTTGGTCCCGATCAAACCGACCTTCCGATGGCTGTAATGCTTGGCCACATATTCAGCCACCGGTTCGATCACGGAGATCACAGGTGCCCGTTCCCCGAACGCTTTCTGAAGATCCGCATGCGCGTAGGAAGAAGCCGTATTGCAAGCCACCACCACCGCCTTACAACCTTCTTCGAAGAGAAGCCGGGCGATCACGGACGCATAGTGCCGGATAGATGCGGGTGATTTATCCCCGTACGGCAAGTGCGCTGTATCCCCGAAATAGAAAAGGGACTCTTCCGGCATCCGGTGCCGGACGGCATTAGCGACCGTCATTCCTCCGATGCCGGAATCGAAGATCCCGATAGGTGCATCGGGATCAGGAGAAGAAGGAGTCGGGGCCATGGCCGTGATCAGCCACCTCCTCCGCTGCCGGAACCTTTCCGTCCGGTCTTGAGCTCCTTTTTGACGGCATCCGTGATATCCGTTCCTCCCCCTTTGTAAACGATGCCACCGGAACTCTCGTCGAAAACGTAGGTATATCCCTTTTCCTTAGCCACCTTTTTGACGGCTTTATCGACCTTGTCGAGGATAGGCTGTAGGAGTTCCTCGCGCTGCTTCTGAAGATCTTCCTGAGCGCTCCGCTGTGCTTTGGTGATCCGCTGCTGGAGCGAGGACAGTTCTTCCCGCTTCATCTCCTTTTCCGTATTCGTCATGTCCTCCTGCTTATTCTGGAACTTCGTTAGCTTCTTCTGGTACTCCTTGTTCATCTTCTGGATATTGCCCTGCAGTTCTTTCTGAAAGCGCTGCATCTTCTTTTTCGCTTCCTGCCTTTCAGGCATGGACTGCAGGATCTCCTGGCGGTTGATATGGGCCAGTTTGACGTCCTGGGAAAAGCTGCTATTGACGCCGAAAAGAGCGATCAAGGCGAAAAGAACAGGATAGATGAATGATCGTGTACACATCATGGTCGAAGGGTTTTTCGATTCTTAGGGCCGAATTGCATGATAACAGCTTGTGTAATGTCCGCAACTCCCTCGGCATAGAGGAGCTGGAACGAACTGCTGTCAAAGACATAGGCCGATCCCCTTTGCTCCGCCACCGCTCGGATCGAGCGGCGGACCCGTTCGCAAAGGGGGGGCAGTAGAGCTTTTTCCTTTTCGTGGATCGAGCGCT
Organism: uncultured Weeksellaceae bacterium; assembly: GCA_964537825.1. Taxonomy (GTDB): domain Bacteria; phylum Bacteroidota; class Bacteroidia; order Flavobacteriales_D; family CAYVSK01; genus CAZIDL01. Next base: position 47,127 of record CAZIDL010000001.1, on the reverse strand, counting down.
GCATTTTGTCCTTGTATCGCAGGATCCTTTCTTCCATCCGCTGCAATACCTGAAGGGAAGGATCCAGCTTTTCAGTGGACCAAGTTCTCCATTTTTCAGGATCTTGTTCCTGAGCCTTTCGATATTCTTTCATCATCCCGTTAAGATCCTCCAGACACCCCTCTTCGAGCGATTTCAGCTCTTGCTCAACATCCTTTGCTTCCGGGAGCGAACGCCAAACCTGCTCCATATCGCAATGAGCGTATCGTTGTCCATCCTCTCCGGCAAGATGAGAGGCAAAAAGGATCAGCACAAAGAAGGGCAGAAAGGCTTTGAACTTCATAGCCCTTAAAGCTTCAAACCGCTTTTTCAAGCTCCGTTTCATCGATCGTTGCGCTCTTTCTTTTTCTTGCCATCCTCACCTTTCTTTCCTTTTTCTTCCTCCCCGGGAAGCTTTCCTGGCTCGTGCCCGAGCTCTTTGATCACATCGTTGGTGAGGTCGAACTCTCCCGTGGTATAGATCACATTGGAGCCTTCGTTGCTATCGAGGATCATATCGAAATCGTTCCGGCTGGCCAATTTCTTGATGGCTTGGTAAACTTTATCCTGAATGGGCTGCAATAGCTCCTTCCGCTTTTTGTGAAGGTCGCCCTTCTTGCCGAAACGCTTCTGCTGCAATTTCCGTACCTCTTTTTTCTTCTTCATGATCCGCCGCTCCCGCTTTTTCTTCATCTCTTCTGTAAGGAGCACTTCCTCAGCCTGTAGGGAATTGTAAAGTTCATCGATCTCCTTGTGCTTTTGATCGATCTCTTGCTGCCATCTTTTGGCGAGCTTGTCCAACTTCTTTTGGGCCTCTTGGTACTCGGGCAAGTGTTTCAGGATCCGATCGGTATTGACATAGGCAAAACGTTGCCCCAGGAGGGAGGGGGTCGAGAACGCTCCGAGAAGAAGAAGTAGAAGCGGGAGTGCCGTTTTGTGCGCCTTCAAAGCGGATCAGAGTTTGCCGAGGTTCTTCCCGATCGTAAAGTGGAACTGGCCTTGATCGAAACCAGCAGGTTTTCCAGTGAAGCGATTCTGGTCCATCGGGAATCCATAATCGAGGCCGAGGAGGCCGAACATGGGCAAATAGACGCGAAGGCCAAGACCAACAGAACGTTGAACATCAAAGGGATCGAACTCCTCGGATCGGGTCCAGGAGTTACCCGCTTCAGCGAACGCAAGAGCGAAGATCGTAGCCTGCGGATTGAGCGTGAAGGGATAGCGAAGCTCGGCGGTGTACTTCGAAAGGATGGAAGCCCCCGTCTGTGGAGAAACCGACCGATCATTATAACCCCTGAGCGATATGATCTCCCGCCCGGTCAGGTTGAAGCCGGTCAACCCACTGCCTCCGAGGTAGAAGCGCTCGAAAGGTGAGCCGAGGTCCGGATGATAGCTTCCGAGGTAGCCGAAACCAGCCCGGGTGTTCAAGACCAGATCGCCGACGAGTTTAGAGAACCATGAAGACGTGAACTTCCACTTGTGGTATTCCACAAAGCGGAAACGCTGCTGAGCGCTCAGCCGATCGTAATCCTCAACCCCGTCCCAACTGGAATAGGGTGGCGTGGCTTTCAGGCTCAGCGAAAGCTCGGAGCCCCGCGTCGGAAAGATCGGGTCATCGATGGAGTTCCGGGAGAACTCGATCTTGTAACTGATGAGGTTGGAACGCCCGTTGGCGAACTCGAAGATGCCGCCGTAGTTCTGAAGGTTGTAATGCTGATACCCGAGCTCGTGGCGGAGAACGAAGTAATCATCCGGCCATTGGAGCCTTGTACCAAGACTTACAGAAGCCCCTGTGATCTTAAGTTTTCGCAGGTCATCAGGGTTCCTGTTGAAAGAGCTCCGATTGGACTGGATGGAGTGGTAGGCCGAAATGGTGAAGGAGTTCGGTTTCTTGCCACCCAGCCAGGGCTCGGTAAAGGAGAAATTGTAAGAGCGGTACCGCAATCCGTTCGATTGGGCCCGCAGGGTGAGCTTCTGCCCGTCCCCGGACGGTAGCGGTTGCCAGGCATCGGCATCGAAGAATTTGCTTGTGGCGAAGTTGGTGAACTTCAGCCCGAGGGTTCCCACGATCCGACCTGCTCCCCACCCCCCTGAGAGTTCGATCTGGTCCGAGGGTTTTTCCTTCACCTTGTACTCGATGTCCACGGTCCCTTCCTGAGGGTCCGGGATCGGGTTCACCTCCATGGCCTGGTTATCGAAATAACCCAATTGGGAAAGCTCTCGCTGGCTTCGGACCACATCGGAGCGGTCGAAGAGATCGCCGGGCCGCGTTCGGATCTCCCGCAGGATCACGTGATCGTTGGTCTTGGTGTTCCCCTTCACGCGGACTTCATCCACGCGTGCCTGTTGGCCCTCGTAGATCTGCATTTCGTAGTTGATCAGGGAGTCGTTCTCCACACCGGTCTCCACCGGCGTTACATTGAAGAAGAGGTAACCCTGGTCCATGTATAGGGAGCTAACGTCCATACCCGTCGGATTCATCCGAAGACGGGTCTGCAGGAGTTGTTCGTTGAAGACATCCCCCTTTTCGATGCCGAGGATATTGCTCAGGCGCTTGTTCGAGTATTTTTGGTTCCCTACCCAATCGATGTCCCCGAAGTAGTATTTGCGGCCCTCATCGATGTAAATATCGATGTTCAGGTCCCCGTCCGGCAACCGATAGACCGAATCCCTTGCGATGCTCGCGTCCCGATAGCCCTTCTTGTTATAGAACTTGATGATCTTCTTCTTGTCCCGCTCGTAGCCGGCCTTCGTGAACATGGACTTGGAGAAGATCCGATAGAGCGCCTTTTCCTTAACGTCCTTCATCTTGATCTCGAGGCGGAGGTCAGAGAAAGCCTGATTCCCATGGAATTCGATGTCCTTGATCTTCACCCGTCCCCCTTCGTCCACCTTGATATTGAGGATCACCGCATTCGCAGAATTCGTATCACGGATCTGCTCGATATTCACGGTCGCGTCGTAATAACCATCGTCCACGTAATAGCTCCGGATCTTGTTCCGCGTTTCGTGGAGGAGGTTATCGGTGACCATCTTCCCCCGGATCAGACGGATCTTCTTACGGAGGTCTTTGGCGTCTGAGCGCGAAACCCCTTCGAACTTGAAGCTGGAAAGGCGCGGCCGTTCTTCAACGTTAATGACGAGGTAGATGTTCCCATCCTGCACTTTCTCCACATCGATCTGCACGTCGGAGAACAACTTTTCTTTCCAAAGCTCCTTGATGGCATCAGGAATGGCATCGCCAGGGACCTTGATACGGTCTCCCACATTGAGGCCCGAGAACATCTTGATGGAAGATGCGTCAAGGTGGGGAGCCCCTTTCACTTTCAACCCCCCGATCACATACTCTTCGGGGCTCGAGGAAAGCATACCTCCACCCTGGCCCTGTTGTCCACCCAGCTGGGCACGAGCACCCGCGGTAAGGAAAAAGAGGGTCAGGATGAGCAAGGGGGTCCTAAGACAAATTCTCATAGGTCTCTTGCTCACTGATCTTGCCAAATCGCCGCTCTCTCCCCTGGTAATCGAGGATCGCCTCGAAAAGATCCTTCTTCCTGAAGTCGGGCCAAAGCACATCCGTAAAATAAAGTTCCGTATAAGCGAGCTGCCAGAGGAGGTAATTGCTGATCCGCCGCTCTCCGGAAGTGCGGATAAGCAGATCCGGATCAGGGATATCGTAGGTGTGGAGCTCTGATTCGATCTTTGCCTCGTCGATGTCCTCAGGGTTCAACTCACCCTTTTGCACCATCTCCGCAATGCTCCGCGTCATCTCGGTGATCTCCCAGCGCGAACTGTAGCTGAGCGCGAGCACGAGGTCCACGCGATCGTTGTCCTTGGTCCGTTCGATCGCTTGGTCGATCGGATCGCGGCAGCTTTCCGGCAACCGATCGACGTTGCCGATCGTACGGAGCCGCACGCCGTTCCGGTTCAATTCTTCCACTTCCTTAAGGACGGTCTGCACGAGCAGATCCATCAAAGCATCGATCTCTTGCCGCGGCCGACGCCAATTCTCCGTCGAGAAGGCATAAAGGGTGAGGTAGCCAACCCCGATCTCCGACGCCCCGATCAGCGAATCCCGAACGGACTCAACACCTTGGCTGTGCCCGAAAAAACGGTGCTTGCCGTGCTTCTGGGCCCAACGTCCGTTCCCGTCCATGATCATCGCAATGTGATCAGGGATCCGTTCCGGATCGAGCTGTTCTTTCAGTTTTTCTTCCTCCATTGGCGCCGCAGGCGTTCGGAAAGCATTGCAAATGTGTGAAAAAATGGATGGAAGCTAGCGCCCTGAATTAAAGCTGCTGCAAACATCTCCTTCTCTTGCTACGCGGAAATTCAAAGTAAGCCCGAAGAACGTGTACCAATCCTTGTCACCGGGATCCCCACGCTCTTTCCCTGCGAGCATACCACCCCCCTTTTCCTTGCGACGGTCGGCCAACGCAGCGGCCAGCTCACCGTTGGACTCTTCCAGGCGATCCCTCCCCACATAGCTCCGGCTCACATCGTCCAAATAATCCGTATAGGTCTTCCGCATTCCCCATTCCAAACCCACGGTCACCCATTCTCCCAGGTTCGCCTTGATCCCGATACCAAAAGGAATGGCGATCTGGTCCAGATGGTATTTCTCCCTTCCCGTTCCGGGAACACCCTGCCCTTCTGTGCCAAGCGGCTGGAGCTGATACCATTGCCCTTTGTAACGAGCTTCCGGGTTCATCCTGAAATAAGCCAGGCCTGCGAAGAGGTAAGGGGATTGGAAATAATGGTCGTCACCGATCGCGTGTTCGAAGAAGTTCAGCTCTACAATACCGGCCAGTTCGATGATCTCAGAACGGAAATGAAGGTTCCGGTTCTGCCTGAAACGGGTCCGCGCATCGCCATCGCTTCCAGACACTTTTCCATAGAAAAGATGGGTCCGCAGCAAGAACCTTTTGTTCAAAGGATACCGGTAGATCAACCCACCCCCTGGATGGGTGCCTTCCCCGAAGTGTTCGTAAGGGTTGAGCTCTCCGATGTAGTAAGAAGCTCCCCCCATTACGCCAAGGCTCGGCTTCGGGGTTTGCGCTAACGATCCCCCGATACTGGGGAAGAATACTAGGATCAGGAACGCTATGACGGATCGGTGTTCCACGAGCTGCTCTTCAACGATAAAATGCAAGATCGATTGCCCCGAAAAGGCTGTTCTTTCAGTTGCGCTTGTCCAAACCCCATAGCAATTTGTTCCGCAAGGTCTCAGGAAAGCGTTGTCCTTTCAGTTCAACGAGGTCGATCGTGAAAGGTGCTTTTTCGATCTGAAGTACGGTACCGGCCTCAACGATCCGCGAGCGGCTATCGAGGGTCGTAAGGCAATGCTCGGAACGGCCTTCCATCTCAAGGGTGATGCGACTGCTATCAGGGACCACGAGGGGACGGATGTTCAGATTGTGCGCGGCAACCGGTGTTATGATCAGGTCACTGGCGTTCGGGGCGAGAATAGGGCCTCCGCAGCTCATCGAATAAGCAGTGGAGCCCGTCGGTGTGGCGATGATGAGACCATCGGCCCAGTAGCAATTGAGGTAATCACCGTCGAGGTACGCATGTACGGTGACCATGGAAGAGGAGTCCTTCTTGAGAAGGGTGAATTCGTTCAGGGCCACGTTCTGGGAACCGAAGAGGGCGCTCGGCTCTTTAACGGAGACCAGCGAACGACGGTCGAGCCGATGGTCATCCTCCATTAGGGCCTTTACAGCTGTATGGAGGTGTTCCTTGGAGGTCTGCGCCAGAAAGCCAAGACGCCCCGTATTCAAGCCGAGGATCGGAACCCCCGAGTCCTTGACAAAAGAGATGGTATCGAGTAAAGTCCCGTCCCCGCCGATGCTGATCAGTTTGTCCAGTTTCTCGTAAACGCTGGCATAACCATCGAAAGTCCCCATCGATGCAGCTTCCGGCACCTGTTCGCGGATCCGCTCCGCATAGGAAGCGTGCAGAAGGATCTCTCCCCCTTCTTTTTCAACGCTGCTGAAAAGTTCCCGTACGGCTGCTGCGTTTTCTGGATGGAGGGAACGACCGTATACGCCGAGGGTCATATGCACTTCCTACATGTTGATGTAGTTCATCAGCTCGTCGAACTTGTCGCGGAGGTCCTCCTCGATGCGCGACTCCTGATAGGTTGCCTTGATGCGGTAATCGTAACGTTCGAAGGTCTGGATCACGGCATCGATGTCCTGGCGATCGAGCTTGAGGATCACGTCCAGCGTATGGGACCCGGGTTCGGAACTGATATAACTGCTGAGGATCCGGGCTTCGTTCCCCTCTACGATCTGAGCGATCTGGGTCATGGCAAAGTCGTTCCGGTCGACCGAGATGACGATGATGCCGCCCGGTTCTTTGATCGAAACGCTATGGGCGAACCAACGGATCAGGTCCTGGAGCAGCACGGTCCCGACCCATTCGCTCTCCCCTTCTCCTTCATTCTCCTCCAGTACAGGGATCAGGGATAGATCGAACTCGTCAGCGACCTTCACGAGTTCATAAAGGTGCTGGTTCTTATTGACGAAGACCTTGATCAGGTCCGCTTCGAGATCGCCGACCTTTTCCTGTTCGTCCTTCTGCGCCAGAATGTCCGCATGATAGACCAGGCCAAGATAGCGCCCATCCTCCATCACCGGAAGTTGATCGACCCGATAGGAGTCCATCGCCCGCAACGCCTCATCCAGCCCCGTATCCTTGTGGATAGGGGGGATCTCTTTCGATATGGCTTCGATGGCGAGCATTCGTTATTGGAACGTTTAGGGGGCGGAACTTGTTACCTTCGCCTTCCTTTGGACAAAGCTAACGAATGATCGGGATGACGCGGCTGAGCGTGAACGTGAACAAGGTAGCGACCCTCCGGAACGCGCGCGGGGGCGATGTTCCCAACGTCCTTCAGGTCGCCCTTGATTGCCAAAGCTTCGGGGCCGACGGCATCACGGTCCACCCCCGCCCCGACGAAAGGCACATCCGCTATCAGGATGTGCGGGAGCTGGGAGCAGCTTTGACCAAAGAGTTCAACGTGGAAGGTTATCCGAGCCGTACTTTCCTGGATCTGGTATCGAGCGTCAAGCCCGATCAGGTCACCCTCGTACCGGACCCTCCGGATGCACTCACTTCCAACGCAGGATGGGATACGATGAAGGAGAGCTCTCTTTTAAAAGAGGTCGCTCAGGAGCTCCGTCCCCTCGGCATTCGCCTTTCCCTTTTCATCGAGACCGATGAACGGATGATAGAAGCAGCCGCTGAGACCGGAACGGACCGCGTGGAACTCTATACCGAACCTTATGCAAGGAATTACCCAAAGGACCCGGAAAAGGCCGTGAGGCCTTTTGTAGAAGCAGCATCCAAAGCCCATGAAGCAGGGCTCGGGCTCAATGCAGGACACGACCTGGACGTTGAGAACCTGAATTTCTTCGCTCAGAAGGTCCCGTACCTCGAGGAGGTCTCGATCGGGCATGCCCTGATCGCTGATGCCTTGTATTACGGGATGGAGAACACGATCCAACTCTACAAGCGCAAAATCGAAAAAGCGCAAAAACGGTGAGCGATGAAACTTAATTACCGCACGATGGGGGAAGGACGCCCGTTGGTGATCCTGCACGGGGTCTTCGGCTCTTCGGACAATTGGCAGACTCTCGGGCGCTATTTCGCCGAATGGTGCAAGGTCTACTTGGTGGACCTTCGCGATCACGGCTTTAGCCCACACTCCGACTCCCTGAACCTGGATGCGATGGCCGGGGATCTCATGGAGCTCGTGGTGGACGAAGGGATCGAGGAAATGGACCTGATCGGGCATTCGATGGGCGGAAAGGTGGCCATGCGCTTCGCCCAACTGCATCCGAAGCTGCTCGGCACCCTGATCGTGGTGGACATGACACCGAAACGCTACGAGATGCGGCACGGAGAATTGATCGAAGCCCTCAAGGGCCTGGACCTGGATAAGATCGAAGGCCGTAAGGATGCCGATGAAAAACTCGCAGAGCGGATCCCGGATCTCGGCGTGCGACAGTTCCTGCTGAAGAACCTCCATCGCAAGGGGCAGAATGCGTGGGAATGGAAGATGAACCTCCCCCTCATCGAACGAGATCTGCCGAAGATCAACGAGCCGCTCGAAGAACAGTCCGTCGACATCCCGACCTATTTCATACGGGGTGGGCGCTCGGACTACATCGATGATGACGACGAGCCATTGCTCAAGCGCTACTTTCCAAAAGCCGAACTCAAGACCGTCGACGGCTCCGGTCACTGGGTCCACGCTGAAGCACCCAAGGCCTTCTACCAGATCGTGGAGGACCTGTTGAGGGAATAAAAAAAGGGCAGCTCTGGGATGAGCTGCCCTTTAAGAGCGATAAGGCCCGATGTATCCTTAGCGCAGCAGCACTTTCTTTTGAGCCACTTCGCCCTGGTCCCGAAGGCGCAGGAAGTAGATACCGCTTTCGAGCTCCTCGACATCGAATCGGAATCGCGTAGCGTTTTCGCCCGCTCGGCTTCGGACCACCCGGCCCGAAACATCGAGCAGCTCCACTTCGAGGTCCATGCCGTAGCCCTTGCTCCGGACGAAGAGCTGATCGGATGCGGGATTCGGGAAGACCTCAAGGTTCTTCTTCTTACTTTGGCGATCAGCAATGGAGGAAGGTCCTCCTGAGATCTTTTTGACAACTACACTATCGAACTGAACGTGCTTTGAAGGCTTGGTGAAGTTCACCGAAAGGATGAATTCTCCGTTCGCATTGGTCGTATCCGCGGTCAAGGTATCGACCTTCTTCGTCCAACTGGATCCGGATCCAACGTAATTCCAGCCCGCATAGGAATAACCGTAATCGTTATCGCTCGCATCCCCGTCGTAGAGGCCGGCGCGGGCGCTTCCTTGCCCGCGGGTCCAATAGCTCATCTCGTAACTCTGTCCGCTATCGACCATAAGGGGCTTGGTGGAAAGCCGGCGATGCGCGGTATCCATGTTGATCATCTTGATGCCCGCATTGCCGTAATTAATCCCAAAAGCAAAGTCCGAAATGCTATCGGATTCGATGCTGGTCTTGCTCCCGTACCACTTGCTCGGGGAAGTCTTAACCTTAATATTGTCCACTTCCCACGTTGCAGCACCATCTGCAGGGGAAGAAGTATAAACGAAAGCAAAGTAGATATCAGGATCGGAATAGGCAGTGAGGTCAATGCTGCCGGAATTCACCCAATTCCAACTTCCCGAGGAACGAGTGAAGTTCAAAGTATCCCAGGAAGCAGTACTAGGTGCACTCGTTCCGTCGTAGTCCGTCGAAACTAGGAGCTCAAGATCAGGGCCGCTGAAATTCTTCGCATTGATGAACTCCAAATAAAGCCCTTGGGTCCCATCAAGGGAAGGGGAGATGAACCAGTCCTCATTGGCCACTGGGCTACCATCATATCCGTTCATCACGGCATAAAGGTTCCCTACTCCTTGACTGCTCGTATCCCAGACCTGGGGGCCGTTCACGTTCTTGGTGATCCACCCCCCCGAAGTCAGACTGCTATCGCTGAAGTCCTTTTCGATAAGGTTGGGGAAACCGTTGAAATTGCTCTCGAAAACGACCTGCCCTTGCGCCAAAGGCAGGAAAAAAATGCTGAAAAGAAAGAGGGTAAGGGTGCGTTGCATAGTCATCGATTTTAGAAGATGAATGTTCATTTTTCGGCGATCGACACGTCATCTACCTCCCAGGTTGCCGCATCTCCACCGGGACTCGACGTGTATTTGAAAGCGATATAGGTTTCGCTCCCATTGTAGGAGGAAAGGTCCACCGGACCTCCCTGGGCCCACGTAAATCCTCCTGAGGATTTGTTATAGCTCAACTGCGTCCAATTCGCATTGTTCGGATCCCCGCTCCCACTGTAGTCGGTGGAGATCATCAGCTTCATATCGGGCCCGGAATAATTCTTAGCATTACGGAAATGGAGTTCGTGATTCGCACCGCTCGCATCGAAGGCCGGGGAGATGAGCCAATCTTCATTGCTATAGGTCTGGCCACCCGAAAAGCCGGTGATGGCTGCATACATGCTGCTCGCCCCCTGATCGTTCAGGTTCCAGGTCTGCGAACCTTTCACATCCTGTAGCGTCCAACCCCCGAAGGTGATATCCCCTTTATCGAAATCCTTTGCTACGACGGTGCAAGGTTTGTCATCCATTTTAAGCTCATCCGGGTTTCTGATGAGGAGCTGAAGGGTTTGCTGGAACTGGCTCACGATGGCGACCATCGAGCCGTTCCCGCTCGGCGTCTTTTGGTCCGCAAAATCCGCGTATCCACTGGTGCGGACGATCGATGAATTGCCCTTGCAATCGAGGACCGTCCGGTTCAACGATTGTTGGTCGGTGGCATTCGCGAAGTTCACCCCTCTGTGGACCGGATGGAATTCCACGTTCTGGATCTTCACGAGCCTGGATTGATAGCTGCTGTCCAATTGCCCGAGGGAAACCGGCTTCGGCGTAACTTCCACGTTGGTCGCCTGCTTGACCACGTTCTTGTCCACATCGACCGAATCGATCTGTACAAGGCCGTTGTACTCCGTCAGTACGCATCCGTTCAGGTTGAGCCGGATGGAATCGCCTTCATAGAGCCCTCCGGAGTATTGGAGGGAAAGGTTGATGGCGCCGGTATGATCCTTCATGTAGATGCTCTTGTAAAGGTTCCCCGAGCGTTCATCCATGGTGACGATCCCGTAAACGCTCTTGTCCTCTTCGAACTTGATCGGCTTCCCTTTGTACATATTCCGGAGCTCCTGGATGGTAAAAACATCCCCTTTCGGGATCTTGTCCACTGGAGGTTTATCGTACTCGGGTTCACACGCCACGAAAAAGAGCGCAAGGAAAAGAAATGGGGTGAAAAGGCGTTTCAGTGTCATAGGCTTCGGTATCAAAAGCTGTAAGTGACCATGGCAAAATAGGTCCGGCCGTACATGTAGCTATAATTCGGTGGGAAGGCGTCCAGATCGCTCGGATCGTAGCGAAGCTGTTCGTATCCTCCCCGTTTGTAATCGGTTTCATTCAACAGGTTCCTAACGGTCAGAAAGAGGCTGATGTACTGTTCGTTCACCTTCCAGGACTTTCCTCCGATCAGATCGATCGTATACCCCGGTTGGAGCTTGGTCTGCCCGATCATTTCCTGATACTGCGGATCGCTCTCCACGTAGTTCGAAACCGCTGCTTTCGTCCGCCGATCTGGGTTGACGGGCATGTAGAGGTCGGCGAAATAGTTCCCGTCCACACCGACGAACCAATGGTTGGGGGCATTGTATTTCAGGCCGATCGATCCGACGGTCTGCGGGATCTCCCCGATGCGGTAATTCTTCAGGTAAGCCGTACGACCTTCTGCAATGGTCTCCGCAGAGTTATCCTGGGTGATCGTGGCGCTCGGCCTGGAGGCCCAGAGGTAATAACCTTTATTGAACGCTCCGGTGATGGACAAGGACGGAAGGATCTTGTAGCGGAGGCCGAGCTCCACGCCGGTATAGGTGTGATCCACGCCGGTCATGGAATAATTGACGAAGTTCTGCACTTCATCATGGTAGAAGCTCCGGTTCCAGGACTTGTTCCGCTCTTCGGTGTGATAGAAGCTCAAACGTCCCTTGAGCTTGGGATAGCGGACCCTATAGTTCAGGTCGAAGGACATGAGTTGTTCGCTCGACAGGTTCGGGACGGCGTGATCCCGGGTCCGGGGCGAAAGAAAAGCATTGCGGGCAAGGGGAGCACGGGTTCCGTACTGCCCGTTAGCGCTCAGGTAATGGCGGCCGGATATCTTAAAGACGGCACCACCTTTCAAGCTGTAGTTCGTGAAGTTCAAGGCTTTGGAGAACCCTTCGGAAGAGTTGGGGAAGAGCCCGTTCCGCTTGTGGCCTTCACGCTGGATCTGCGTGTGGGAAAGCTTGGCTCCGAAGAAAGCTTCCAGGCGTCCTCCCTTATAGGCAAGTTGTGCAAAGCCCTTTCCCCGGTCCACGTGCATGGAATAGTCATAGCCGAACTTCTCGCCCTCTTTGATGATCCCATTGGGGTTCTCCAGGTCGAACTGCTTCGTGGACGACTCCGAAAAATCCCGTTCAGCGAACTGGTTGACATCGACCCAGTAATCCCCTCCTAAAAGGTCTTCCACTTCTTGATAATTCCGGCTTTCATAGATCAGGAGGTCCGCTCCTCCGTTCAGGGTGAACTTCTCGTTCAGCTCGGTGCGGATCTGCACGTCCACCCCGATGCGATCGGGGTCGCTGTGTTGGTCCTCTACGATGTACTTGGAACGCATGCCAGTGTGTGAACTGCCGGAACCGTTCGCGTTCTCGACCGTATAGAGGTTCTTGGAATTGGCCATGTACATCCGGTCCCAGTTCAGTTGGCGGGTCTCCACATCGTTCTTCCACTTTTCTTTCAAGCGCTGGTAACGAGCTGGATCGCTCTGTTTGTAAAAGCTGGGACGATAACGGTAATAATCGGGCCGCGGATCTTTGGCATCGTACCAGTTCAATCGGGAAGAGGAATAAGTCCCGAATTGATAATGGACGCCGGAACTGAAGCGGGTATCCTCGTCGATCTTCCAACGGTGGTTGAGCATGATGACCGGTTGATGAGATTCCCGGACTTGAGCGTTCCGCTTTTTCCCGTTCTGGTACCCCCAATTGGGGTTGTAGTAATTGGTCCCGGCAAGGTCGTAAGATTCCTGAACGGAAATATCGGAAAGCCCTTCTACAGTAGGAGCACCGAATCCGACAAGGCTCACGCTGTGCGCCTCATTGAGCTTCTTTTCGAGCCCGAGGAAATAACTGGCACTCCGGAAAAAGGTACCGGGAACATAACCTTCTTTGGAATAACGACCGGAGGCACTGACGGTATAAGCCCATCCGTTCTCCATCATTCCGCTCGAATGAGTGGCCATGAGACGATGGCGATAGCTAATGTTCCCGCTCCCATAGGAAACACGCGTTCCCGCTCGCTGCGAGGAAGGCCGCATATCGATGTTGGTATAACCGCCCACAGCTCCGAAATCATAGGGGTTCTTGGTGATGCCGAGCCGGGATTCGGAATAGCGCGTAATATCGTTAAGACCACCCCATAAGGACCAGACCGCAAAGCCGAGCTCCGGATGAGAGAAAGGCATCCCGTTCAGCATCACCCGTGTGTTACGGCCATCATACCCACGCACACGGAAACCGGCCGAGCGAAAATTGTAACTAGCCTTTTGGACAAAAATATCGTCAGAAGCTCTTAAAAGGCCGGGAATATCCTGCTCCGAAGAAGATTCGCCGAGCGATTTCCCGGAAATGTTAAAAACAGGCTCTTCCTGATAGACCGAATCCTCATCCACTCCGCTCGTATCGTCCTGGGCATTGGAGGAAGCCGCGAAAAAAAGGAGCAAAAGGGAGGAAAAAAGCGGGAAGCGAGCGTCCATGGAAAGAGCGTCCGATTGAGCTCAACAAATTTAATCGAAAAGTCCGCTTTTCCATTTTCAGATCTGGAGACTCTCGAAAGGTTTAACAGGATGGTAAGATGGATAGGAATAGCTTAAAGGGACCGGAACAAAAGGGGCCCTTATCTTTGACGCTATCCAATGCGAAATCATATGCGCTTTCCCTGGAGCCTCCTCTTCGCTCTCACACTGACCCCTTTTCTCTTTTCATGTTCCGAAAAGCATTCGGTCACCCAGGAGATCGATAAGGATACGGATTATACGCCGGTCTGCATCGGGTTCTACAACGTCGAGAACCTTTTCGATACGGTTGACACGGAGAACACCGAGGACACGGAGTACACCCCTGACGGGCCGAACGATTGGGGCACGGAGCGATATGAGGAAAAACTCGCGCATCTGGCAAAGGTCATCGGAGAGCTCGGCACGGAGAAGACCCCTCATGGCGCGGCCATTTTGGGATTGGCCGAAGTTGAGAACAGAAAGGTGCTGGAGGACCTCGTAGCAACTCCCCCGCTCGCGGAACGGAATTACCGGATCGCTCATCACAACTCGCCGGACGAACGCGGGATCGACGTTGCTTTTCTTTATCGCCCCGATTATTTCGACCTGGAGAAAAAGCAGAGCTACGAGGTGGAACTCCCCGAGGAAGGGGATAAGACCAGGGACCAGCTCCTCATCAGTGGGGAGTTGCTGGGAGAACGATTTCATTTCATGGTAGCTCACTGGCCGAGCCGAAGCGGAGGCCAAGCTCAAAGCGAGCCTTCGAGGGTAGCAGCTGCTAAGGTGGGCCGATCGGTGATCGATTCCATCCAAAAGGCCCACTCTGATAGCAAGATCGTCTATATGGGAGACCTTAACGACGATCCCATCAATAAGAGCGTGAAGAAAGTGCTCCAAGCAAAAGGTGCTCCAGGATCCCTGAAAGAGAAAGAGCTTTTCAATCCCATGTACCAATACTACGAGAAGGGGATCGGTACGTTGGCCTGGAAGGACAATTGGAACCTGTTCGACCAGCTCCTGCTCAGCAAGAGCCTCATAAAACGGGACCTCTCCTCATTCCGCTATTACAAGGCGGAGGTCCACGATCCGGAATATTTGAAACAGCAAAAAGGGAACTTCAAGGGATATCCGTTCCGGAGCTATGTAGGATCCACTTACCAGGGCGGTTATAGCGACCACTTTCCGGTTTATGCTTTCCTGATCAGGGAGAGCAAGGGGAAAAAGAAGTGAGCTCCTTCTGAATAAGAAAAAGGAAAAGCTCAAAACGCGATCCCAGAATAGATGCTCGAATACGGCGAACTATTCTCCATGGCCTTTGATGCTCAGTAAGAAGAGGCAACAAAAGACCAAAAAGGACCTTAGATCAGAATTTAGGGAAAATGAACGGGATATTAAGATCGAACCTGCTAATGGAAGAACTTCCGGACCATCGAACCTCCTTTCCGGGTACGATACCTGAGGAAGTACAACCCTTCGGCCTTATCGTTCATTTCAAAGCGAAACTTGGAAGTCCCTGAAACATGAAGGGTTTTGACCTTTCTTCCCATCGCATCAAGGATCTGGACCTTTTTCTCAGGATAAGCGCTTGGAAGGATGAGCTTGTAGGCATTGCCCATCTTACGGATCTCCATCCCAGCTCCGGAAGGCCTTCTTTGAAGAACGATGGTACGGGAATACTCCGTATCACCATCCATGTCGACGGACCTCAACCGGTAATAAGCAAGTTCGGGAGCTTCTTCGTCCAGGAATTGATACGTGCTTCCGCCCCCTTGCCCCCCTTTCCCTTGGACGCGACCGATCGTTCGGAAATCTTCTGCGTTCCGACTCCTTTGTAGTTCAAAACGATCCTGATGGATCTCCGATCCCGTTCGCCAGCGTAAGCGGTTGGCTTTTTCCAAAGCTTCCCCCTCAAAAAGGAGCAATTCAATAGGGAGCGTGCTGCAAACGAGGTTGTCGATATAAGTCTCGTTGGAGGCGTTGTTGGCCGAAGCAGGTGTTTCATCGGTCGTACTCAGGGAGGAGGTCGCCGCTCCCTGCGACCAGTTCCCGACATCCCTTGGATCAGAACCTCCGAAATAGAAACAATCCCCGGATCCGCCCGAATTGTGAACATGAAGGTTGTCCGGCCCCCCATCGAAATCACTGTTGCTCCCATAACAAGCGCCATGGAAATAGCTCCCGTCCGGTTTTCGCGTTTGCATGGCATCATCGCTATTAGCCATGGAAATGGGGTCCCATGAAGCCGGTGAGCTGTAACTGCAACCGCTGTAGGAAGCATCGCTGCTATTGGGAACGCTGGTGCATTCTTCAAGGTTGGAATTGCTGATAGGGATCACGTAAACGGAATCGTTGTCGCTGTCCGTAGGATCGTCGCTCACCGGTTCGTTCTTGATCGTCAAATTCTCATCCGCATCGTTGTATATCAGGATGATGGAACCGGCAGGGATATCGTCCCAAGTACCATTCGAGGAAAAGCGAACGTGACCACCAGCGATCCCTTCCCCACTGTTCGGTCCCCCGCTGAAGTCCCCGTTGTTATCGTCGATGATCCATCCTCCCAAGTCGGCGGAACATCCTCCACAACTGTTCCCGACGATCAACTCCGTGTATTCACGGCTTCCGCTCTCTCCATTGGAGAATTCGTTCACGAAGAGCTGGTAACAGGAATTGCAGGTATAGGTGAAATCGCTGCTGCTCTTCTCCGTACACCCGTCCGTGACCACCGATATCGGTCCGGTCGACCCTCCTGAAGGAACTTCCGCTTCGATCTCGCTGTCGGAGATCACAGTAAAGCTCGGCGAACTGGTCCCGTTGAACTGCACATCCGATGTGCCACTTCCATTATTGAAACCGGAACCACTGATGGTCACCGTTACGGTGCCCGTATCAGGGCATCCTTCGGTGGGTGTGAAGCTCGAAATGGAATGAGAGCATCCGCAGTTGCTATTGTGGGAACAAGGGGTAGCGTCCCCGGTATTTCCGGGGTCAGTGATCGTCCATTCCGAGCTGGTCCAGGTACTGTTCCCGCTACAGACATCCGCGTTCCGCTCTGCCACGGCATCCTCGTACTCCCAGCTTTCCCCCGTACCATCCACACCGACCTCTCCGTAGATATCGATCACGGTCCCCCCATCATCGACGAGTTCGTAGGTGTCATCGCCATTTCCTGTAATACAACCGCTTTCCTGATCGGGCGAGCAGGAGAACTCGTTATTGAAGGTGGTCGCATCGTAAGCGATCGTGTAGGTAGCCCCGGAAGCGAGCGAAGTACTGCTCGGGATCGTGGCGTCGCAACTGGTGGTGTTCCCGTTGGCATAACGCCGGATCTCCCAATTGGAAATATCGACCGCACTGGATGTGGGGTTATGGATCTCGACATAGCGTGCCTGATAAGCATCGCTAGGGTCCGTCACTTCGCTGATGATCACGGACTGGGAACGAAGGGAAGTAAAGCAGAGAAGAAGCCCTGCGAACAGCGCGGCCACTTTCATGCTCGAACGAGGAAATGCCCCTATTGTCGGAAAATACCAGATATCAGACCACAACTGCCATATTGTTTTAATAAACTTAATCAAAAAAATCCACTCACATCCAACAGAGAGTTTCCTCATTATTAAAGATCCATTAAGAATGAAAAAGGGAGGTCTGCTTTTCCGGAGGAGACCCGGGGAATATCCTCCCCCTTCGGATCAACAAGGTTCCTGGAAAAAGAGAAGCTGAACGGGAGAGGAGAATTGGAAGTAGGAAAGGCAAGCTTTCGGTCGCTCTACGTGAATGCCGACCACCTCTCCCCCGAAACGCTCAAAAGGATCCCCGAATTATCGGAAAAAGGGTTTCCCATAATACTTAAGAAGATGCCCGAGTCAGCCGGAATGGATGAACATCCTTCCCGTGATCCCTTGCTCGAACTTTCCCAGGCAATGGAAGGTCTCAGACCAGTAAGGTGATTAACGATCCCCTAACATAAAGGGGTGATCCCATCCTTCCCATTTGAACTTTCTTTGCAGCAAATGCCCACAACCACCCAACGCGAGCATACCGAGTACATCAACCGGGAGATAAGTTGGTTATCCTTTAATGCGAGGGTGCTCCAGGAAGCAGCAGATCCGAGCGTTCCATTGATCGAGCGGATGCGCTTCCTCGGCATCTTCTCGAACAATATGGACGAGTTCTTTCGGGTGCGTGTAGCTACGATGAAGCGCATGCAAGGGCTTGGCAGGAAAGCGCTTAAGATCGTTGGAGAGGACCCCGAGGAGGTCCTGGAAGAGATCCGGAACACTGTGATCAGGCAGCGGGACCGCTTTGGCGCGATCTACGACGGGATCCTCGAAGAGCTCGAGGAGCACAACGTCCATATACTGGATGAGACCCAATTGGACGAAGAACAGGGATCTTTTGTCCGCGATTATTTTCAAAGGGAAGTGCGGCGAACGCTCGTTCCCATTATGCTGAACAACGTGCGCGTCTTCCCCACGCTGAAGGACCGCGCCATCTATCTGGGCATCAAGCTTTACAACCAAGAGCGTAACAAGGACAAGAAATACGCGCTGATCGAGATCCCATCCACCGTCCTGCCTCGTTTTCTGGAACTTCCCAAAAAGGGGAACCGGAAGCAACTGATCATCCTGGACGACATCATCCGTTATTGCCTTCACGAGATCTTTGCCTTCTTCCAATACGAAAGGATCGAAGCATACACGATCAAGCTCACGCGCGATGCGGAGCTGGACATCGATGATGACATCGCCAAGAGCACGATCGACAAGCTATCAAAGAGCCTTAAGAACCGGAAGGTCGGCCAGCCGGTCCGCTTCATCTACGACAAGCACATGCCCGGGGACCTCTATCAGTACTTGATGTCCCGCATGCGGCTAAAAGAGGACGAGAACATCATCGCAGGTGGTCGCTATCACAACTTTAAGGATTTCATCAAATTCCCTTATATCGGAGAAAAGCGGCTTCGCTACCCGGAGCTACCTCCCGCCCGTAACCCGGAATTGGACCGGGATGGCACTTATTTGGAACGCATCAAGGAAAAGGACCTCCTCCTCCATTACCCTTATCAGACCTTCGACCACATCATCGACATCCTGCGGGAAGCGGCGATCGACCCGAAGGTCACCTCCATCAGGATCAACCTCTACCGGGTCGCTGAACGCTCCAAAGTGATCAATGCCCTGATCAACGCGGTGAAGAACGGGAAATCCGTTACGGCGGTGGTGGAATTGCGGGCCCGCTTCGATGAAGAAGCCAATATCCATTGGGCCAATACCCTCCAGGAAGAAGGGGTGGAGGTCATTTTTGGCGTGGAAGGACTGAAGGTGCACTCCAAACTGATCCTCATCACCCGCAAGGAACGGCGCAGCCATACCCATTACGCCCATATCGGCACTGGAAATTTTCACGAGGGTAGTGCCCGCCTTTACTCAGACCTTTCCCTTCTGACCACCGATGAACGGATCACGAACGAAGTATCAAAGGTCTTCGAGTTCTTCAAGAGCAACTACAAAGTCCGGCGCTACAGTCACCTATTCGTATCCCCCATCAATACCCGGCGCAGACTCCTCCAGATGATCCAGAACGAGATGGACAACGCCAATGAGGGGAAACCGGCCTATATGATCCTGAAGATGAACAACCTCGTGGACCGCGAGATGATCCGGAAGCTCTACGAGGCGAGTCAAACAGGGGTCCGCATCCAGCTCATCGTGCGGGGCATATGTTCGCTCGTACCGGGTGTAAAAGGAATGAGCGAGAACATCACGGCCATAAGCATCCTCGACCGATTTCTCGAACATGCCCGGATCTTCCTTTTTGCCAATGGTGGAGAAGAACGCTTTTTCATATCCTCGGCCGATTGGATGGTCCGAAACCTGGACAAACGGGTGGAGGTCACCGCACCTGTCTACGATCCAGAGGTGCAGAAACGATTGCGGGACATTCTGGAATACCAGCTGGCGGATAATTGCAAGGCCCGAACCTTAGAAAAAGGCCACGTGAACGAATACGTGAAGCGGAACCCCACCGAGAAGAAACTCCGCTCCCAGATAGCCCTTTACGATTATTTTAGCGCCATGAGCGAGGAGGATCAGGATGCAAAGAAGTTGAACGGATAAAAGTGCTCCTGTGAAGTTCGCAGCGATCGATATCGGATCCAATGCCCTTCGCCTGCTCGTAGCAGAGGTAACGAAGAGCAACGGATACCTTCCCCTCAAAAAGATCGCTCTGACGCGGGTTCCCGTACGCCTGGGAGAAGATGTTTTCTCCAGGGGGGTGATCAGCGATCACAAGATCCAACAGCTCATCAAGACCCTCCAGGCCTTCAAACTGCTCATGGAAGTCCACGAAGTAGTGGATTACAGGGCATGTGCGACCTCGGCCATGCGTGAAGCGAAGAACGGAGAGGAAGTGGCCCGAGCCCTTCTGGAACGGACCGGAATATCGGTCGAGCGGATCGACGGGCGAACGGAAAGCGAGCTCATCGTTTCCACATACTTGAAAAAGATCAGCGAGAGCGAACAGGACTTCCTCTATATCGACGTTGGAGGAGGGAGCACAGAGGTCACTCGGATCTCGCAGGGACGAGCTGAGAAAAGCAAATCCTTTCCGATAGGCACCGTCCGGATCCTTGAGGACCGGGTCTCTCAAGAAGATCGGGAGAACTTGAGGGAATGGTGCAGAGGCATGCAGGGCAAGGACGAAGAACTGACCGCACTGGGGACCGGCGGCAACATCAACAAGCTCTGCAACCTCTTAGGGGCCAAGAAGGGAAAGCCCATCGAGCTCAAAAAGCTCCAAAAGATCTCCAAAAAGCTCCACAAGCTCTCCTACCAGGAACGAATGGACAGTTACGACCTAAAGCCGGACCGGGCGGACGTCATCGTGCCGGCTTCGGACATCTACATCGACGTCCTGAAAGAAAGCGGTGTGAACGAGATCATCGTTCCGAAGGTGGGACTAGCCGACGGCATTATCACCCAGCTCTACAGCGAGCATTATAGCTAAACCGCGGAATCGCTCCCCTTCCCGAAAGAGATCCGTTTCAGTTCTTTCATCAGATCCTCTTTCCGCTCTTCGAACTTCTTCCGATGGGAAGAGTCGACTGGCTCTCCGGGTGGCAGGTCCAGGGTCAATGGATTGACGGGGGATCCGTTCTTATAGATCCGATAATCCAAATGGGGACCCGTGGACAAGCCAGTGCTCCCGACCCTGCCGATCCGCTCGCCCTGATCCACCTTTTCTCCTTTCCGTACATTCCTGCTGGACAAATGCAGGTACATGGTCGTATAGACGCTGTTATGCCGGACCTTGACGTAATTGCCGTTCCCGCTGGAATATCCTGAGGCCAGGACGTGCCCATTACCCACCGAGCGGACCGGGGTGCCGGAAGGGGCTGCATAATCAATCCCATGATGGGGACGATGGGTCTTCAGCACTGGATGATAACGATCATGGGAAAATCCAGAGGAGATCCGGGAAAAACGTAAAGGGGCCTTGAGAAAAGCTTTCTTCAAACTTTTGCCTTCCTCATCGAAATAATCCCCGGCACTGTCTTGCTCGAAGCGGAACGCATAGTAGGAAGAATCGCGATGTACGAACTGGGCAGCCTTGATATCACCGATCCCGACCGAATTGCTATCGACGAAATGCTCTTCGTAGATCACCCTGAAGCGATCGCCTTTGTCAACCCGATAGAAATCGATCGACCAGGCATAGATCTCGGAAAGCTCCAGCGCGATGAGCGGACTGACCTTCTTTTTATCGAGCGCCATGAACAGCGAATGTTCGATGATGCCTGAAGTGCGTCGGACCTTGCTCGTTACTTCCTTCTTCCCTTTATGCACCCTCAGGCTATCCCGCATGTCGAAGACCACGTAGTTCACAGGGTCGGGCCGGTAAACGAAACACTGAGCGCGTCCCGCACTGTCCTTTTCACAAAAGACCGTGTATTGCTTCCCGGCCCTCAGATCCTCCGGTCGGAAGACGGTATCGGACTTTTTCATCAAACGATCGATCGTTGGATAAGGGACCCCATGCTTCTGAAGGATCTCAGCCAGGAACTCGCCAGGACGCACCGTCCCTTTGATCACCTGAAAGGAGTCGGTGACCATGCCGTATTCCTTCTCCACTTCCTCCATCGAACTTTCCGAAGAACTGCTGTCGGTAGGGTGATCAGTAGATACAGAGGAAGGCCCCTTTTGGAAGAACGCATCCCCTCCGATCATCATGATGAAAAGCAAAAGCGCTCCTACCCCTCCGATCAGTGCCCAGGACCGTCTAGTCATCATCATCTTCTCCAAAGACTTCACGGCGCACCCAATCCTTTCCCCATTCTTCGATCTCCTTTTCCGTCCATAGTTCCGGGAAGAATATAATCCTCTGAAAGCGGGGCGGAAGGTACTCCTGCCAATTCGTACCCCCCGTAGCTGCGATATCCCCGGGATCCTGCTGCAGATAACGCACGGCCGATCGGTAATGGGCCAGCGCCCATTCGACATTGAAGAGAAGATCGAGTTCTCTCAGGGTCGCTGAGACCCGTTCATCCTTTTGCTCAGCTTCATCGAGACCATTTAGAACGCGCCGGAGGTTCTTGGTCCGGAATTCATGAGCGAACTCCTTAAAGGCACGCTCGTATTTGTCCTCGAATTCCCGGAGTGTGAGCGTTTTCTCCCCTGTGGCCAACTCTGTTGCACCTTCTTTCCAGTAGAGTTTATCGAGGACCTGCTCCTCGTTCCCTTCTTCAAAAGCCCTCCCCACTTCTTCCTCCCCCATCTCCTTTACCAAGCGAGAAATGTCGGTACAGGCCATCTCGATGAAGCGATACTGAGCACTTTGGAAACCGCTCGCGGGAAGGAGCGTCATCCGGAATTTCATGAACTGCTCCTTGTCCATCCCATCGACCATGATATCGAATGAATGGACGAGGGCTTTGATGTACCTGTTCAAACGCCTAACGTGCTTCAGCAAAAGATCACGGCTCCAGGCTTCAGCATCGGTCAGCTGACGGATCTCGTGAAGGCAGAGCTTGAAATAAAGCTCCGTGATCTGGTGGTAAATGATGAAGACCTGTTCATCGGGGAGACGCGTCTTCGGCTGTTGGAGCGTAAGGAGCGTATCAAGATTGATATAATCCCAATACTTGATGTAGTCGGCATGCAGCAAGCCATCAAGATAGGAGCTCAGATCCTGGCCGGCTGCACGGTACTTTTCCTCAAGGGCCTCGATCCGCTGACGGATCCCAGGGTCCAGTTCGCTCATAGGGGGTTACGCTCAGGGGGCGAAATTAAGGAAAGCGGCATCATTCTGAGCAGGGAATGAGCTGAACCTCTACCCGTCAAGGCGCGCGATCGGGTTGGCCAAGCCTTCCCAGTGCTTCAGTTCCATCCTGATGGACCCCACGATGATCTTCGCCTTGGCCATCACCGGAACATTATTGCCATCATCCGTCACCCAGACCTGCAGGTCGTCGTCGTCCTTGAATATGCGTCCTTCTTGGACGACCGGACAGAAACGGTAGGTACTGAATCGTCCGTATTTGGTCTCAACCGTGTCCCGCCCCAGGTATTTGATCTCGAAAGGATAGAGCTTTTCGTCCAAAAAACAGGTGATCTCGTAGGTCTGGCCAGGTTCTGCTTTGGAAAAGTCCAACGTACGGGCAAAATAAAAAGAAGAGAAGATGTCCTGCACCGCATCCGGAGTATCATAGGTCCCCTTCTTGACGCCGTCGATGCTGGTCCCCCGATGCTCCGCCTCCACCTTGTTCTTTTTCTGAAAGAAGGTATAGTCTTGCTCGATGATGTAACCATCCTCGTTGACCCGCCGGATGAAGATCCACGGGAATACGCCTTTCTTGTCGATATAGGTCTCATAACGGTCGCGCACCTTGTAGAACCAATTAAAGGACCCTTTTGAACGCCCTTTTCCGACCATGTGAAGGAGCTCACGTCCACGGACCTTCTTGTCGGTCTCCTTCACTTTAACAACAGCCTCACCAGCGTGGACCCAACCATAACGGACCCTGTACTTAAGGACCTCCCCCGCTTTAAAAGCATCATGTTCGATGCTGCGAAGCACATCCTCCCCCTTTTTATGATCCTGGCCGGCAGAACCCTGACCTCTAACGGGATAAAAGGAGGAAAAGGTGAAAAGGAGAAGGAGAACGGTCTTCATGCTTCGCATAGCAGCAGCTTTCTATCAAATAACGTTCCGAATTCGTCCCCTATTTTCACCTTTCACCAAGGCCCCTTTTTGAAAGCCCCTTATCAGCAACCTATATTTGACCGGTTCATGCGCAGCTCGCTATCCATCATCCTCCTGCTTCTCCTGTTCTTTCAGGCCATGCTATTGCTGCCTCTGACCCGGATCTCCCTCGAGCTGCACCAGGAAGAAGTAGAGGAGTCCTTGAAAGAAGACGAGGAAGGGGAGAAAGGGGAGCTTTTGGAACTTTCCTTCACCGAACGAGAGATCCGTCACGAACTCGATTGGAAGGAAAAGAACGAGTTCCAGCTCCATGGGATGATGTACGATGTCGTGGCCGCAGAACGAGAAAAGGGTCGCATCGTGCTGACCGTCTATAAAGACCGCGAGGAAACGAGCATTAGATCGCGGAACGAAGCATTAAGAAAAGGTTCTTCCCAAGGCGAGCAAGATGAAAAAGAAAAGCGAGGATTCCGTTCGTTCTCCTTCAAATACCTGAAAAGCCGGGCATCCTTCTTCCACATCCCTAGAACCTGCAAATTGCTCAGAAGCAGCTACGCTTCGGATATGCACCAAGAGGCCTTCCTCAGGGTTCCGGTGCCCCCACCTTGCTGATCGCTCGCTCCTTCGAGAGACCTTCCTGCGTCCAGCCCCCTGGAGTCGGACGCTCAACGAAGAGAACGGGTGCGCGGCCTCTGGTCCTAGCTTCTATTCCTCCGTTCTAAAAGGAGGTCAGCCTTCGGCCTTGATGTCCTTTCACCTCCATCAGGGGGAATGATGCCATCATTGGCTTCGATGGAACAGATCCGGGGATCCCGCCCCCTCCAAGTTTTTTATCAAAAAGAACGAGCGATGCGAACGCTACCGATCATGCTAGGGCTTTTACTCACCCCCTTCATGCTCAAGGCTCAGAAAGTACGGGTCCTAGACCCCGAGCAAAAGGAGCCGGTCCCGAACGTAAGCGTGTACGGGAGCAGATCCGGACACTCCGAACTCACAGGCCCCAAGGGAACCTTCAACCTGAAGGGCTTTTCGGAAAAGGACAGTCTTCATTTCCAGCTCATCGGCTACGAGGACTTAAGCCTTCCTTATCCAGAAGTGAAGAAAAAGGGGAATGTCGAATTCGTTCCCGAGCCCTTTGCTACCAAAGAAGTGGTGATATCTGCCAGCCAATGGGAAGAAAGCTCCAAGAAGATCCCCGAGCGTTTAGCCCGGATCGAGCGGGAGGATATCCGTTTCCAGGAACCCCAGACTTCAGCGGATGCGCTGGGCACCTCGGGAGAGGTCTTTATCCAGAAAAGCCAGCTCGGAGGCGGAAGCCCCATGATAAGAGGCTTTGCTACAAATCGGGTGCTGTTGGTCGTGGACGGGGTCCGGATGAACAACGCTATCTTCCGCGGCGGGAATCTCCAAAACGTGATAAGCCTTGACCCCAATGCCATCGAGAGCAGTGAAGTCGTCTTCGGTCCGGGATCCATGGTCTATGGAAGCGACGCGATAGGGGGAGTGATGGCGTTCCGGACCCTTGAACCTGAACTTTCGCAAGGGGACAGCCTCATCGTCAGAGGGAACGCAATGACCCGATATTCTACAGCCAATAACGAATACACCGGCCACCTGGATGTAAAGCTCGGGAGCAAAAAGTGGGGTTCGGTGACCAGTTTCACGTACAGCCGCTTCGGGGATCAAAAGATGGGATCCACGGGTCCTTCCGAGTACCTCCGGGAGGAACGCGTGATCCGCGTAGAGGGGCGTGACACCACGATAAACAATACGGAACCCCGGGTTCAAAAGCCCACGGGCTACGATCAGTACAACCTGATGCAGAAGATAAGCTACGAACCCACGGACTCGCTTTCCATCACCTACGGACTTCACTATTCGGAGAGTTCCAACATCCCTCGTTACGATCGCCTCACAGAACGGAAGGCGGACGGGCAGTTCCGGAACGCTGAGTGGTATTACGGTCCCCAGATATGGAGCATGAACCAATTGAAAGCAGCCTATCAGACCAGCAATGCGCTGTTCGACGAGATCAAGATGACCGCTTACTATCAGACCTGGGAAGAGAGCCGCCACGACAGGGCTTTTGGAAGGGATCTGCTCCGTCATCGCGTGGAAAATGTCGCCTGGGGAGGCATCAACCTTGACCTGAAGAAGGCGCTGGGAAAGAACACCCGACTGCTTTACGGCGTGGACCTGATCCGGAACAGGGTGAACTCGAAAGCCTGGACGGAGAACATCGAGACGGGAAGTGAGAACCCCATCGGGACCCGTTACCCCGATGGTTCCACCTGGAGTTCTTACGGAGCCTTTGCTCAGCTCGAGCACGACTTTGGGGAAAAGCTAACGCTCAACCTGGGTGCCCGCTATGACCGGGTGATCCTGAATGCGAGCCTCGATACGGGTTTCTATCCGTTCCCTTTCCAGGACATCGATATCAACACCGGTTCACCCACTGGCCAGATCGGGTTCATCTACCGACCTACAGAAAAGTGGACCCTCCGGCTCAACGGTTCTTCAGGCTTTCGGGCGCCTAACATCGACGATGCCGCCAAGGTCTTCGATTCCGAACCGGGCAGTGTGGTGGTCCCGAATTCGGACCTGGGTTCCGAAAGGGCTTACAATGTGGACCTAGGGATCGCTAAGCGTTTCGGGAAGATCCTGAAAGTGGATCTTACCGGTTTTTACACCTTGCTGAGAAACGCTATGGTCCGTAGGGAATTCCAGTACCAAGGCCGGGATTCGATCGTGTACGACGGGGTCCTTAGCAACGTACAGGCCACTAAGAACGTGGGAAGCGCTACGGTCTATGGGATCCAGGCCTCATTGGAAGCAGCACTCGGTGGCGGGTTCAGGTTCGAGGGCCATTACAATCACACCTTCGGGGAGACCTCGGACGGAAGATCGATCCGCCACGTAGCTCCACCTTTCGGAAAAGCCCGGTTGAGCTGGGACCATAGGGGCTTCAAGGCGCAGTTCTATGCGGATTGGAACCTGAAGATCCCCCATGCGGACCTTGCTCCTTCTGAAAAAGGGAAGCCTCACCTCTATGCCTTGAACTCAAATGGAAAGCCCTATTCGCCGGGTTGGTACACCCTGAACTTCAAAGCTTCCTACAAACCCCTGGAATTTCTGAGGATGGGCGCAGGGGTGGAGAACATTCTGGACGAGCGCTATCGGCCTTATTCATCTGGCATTGCAGCTCCGGGGAGGAACTTCATCGTTTCGCTGCGGGGGATATTCTAAGGAGGTGCCCTTCCAGAAGAGAAGACCTGACAGGTTTTAAAAAACCTGTCAGGTCTTTTTTTATACCACCACGTTCACGATCTTGTTCGGAACGACGATCACCTTCTTAGGCTCTTGCCCTTTAAGGTAATGGGCAGTCTGCTCGGAGGCCAATACTTCCTTCTCGATCTCTTCTTTAGAAAGGTCCGTTGGCAATTCGATCGTAAAACGGGTCTTTCCATTGAAAGACACCGGATAAGTAACAGCCTCCTCTTGGAGGTAGGTCGCATCAGCCACCGGATAAGGGGCATCCATGACCGAACCCGCATTCCCCAGTCGCTCCCATAGTTCTTCGCCGAGATGGGGAGCGAAGGGAGCGATAAGTTGCACGAAAGGCTCCAGGATCTCCCGTTCGTGACAATCCATGGAGCGCAGCTCATTACAAGCTTTCATGAAATGGCTGACGACAGTATTGAAGGAGTAGCGTTCCAGATCCTGACGCACTGCATCAATGCAACGGTTCAGGATCTTGCGAGCTTCATCATTGGCCCCTTCATCCGTAACGAGCCAATTCTCACCATCCTGGAATAATCCCCAGAAGCGATTAAGAAAACGATGAGAGCCTTCTATTCCCTTTGTGTCCCAAGGTTTGGGCTGGTCGATCGGACCGAGGAACATCTCATAGAGACGAAGGGTATCGGCTCCAAAACGCTCGATGAGCTCATCCGGATTGACCACGTTGAAGCGGGATTTGCTCATCTTATCGGTCTCAGTGTGGCAAAGGAAGGTCCCGTCCTCCTCTTCGATGAACCGGTAGTTCCGATAGTCCGGGCACCAATCGAGAAATCCTTCCACGTCGAGCTGATCCTCCTGCGAAACCAGATCGATGTGAGCAAAGGTCTGACGGAGCTCATCCCTGCTAATGCCCTGCTCTTGCAAGGGATCTTTTCCGTTCACCTTTTTGCCCCTATCGACGATTCCAGCGGACACCGCCATTCGATGGGCATCGTTCACGTATACCCGATAGGAGGTCCCCGTGATCATCCCTTGATTGAGCAGCTTGCGGAAAGGCTCATCGAAGGGAATCCAGCCACGGTCGTAGAAGAACTTGGTCCAGAATCGGGCGTAGAGTAGATGACCCGTGGCATGTTCAGACCCCCCGATATAGAGATCCACCTGCCCCCAATGCTCAACCTTATCCCGGCCTACGAACGCTTCCTCGTTATGGGGGTCCATGTAGCGCAGGAAGTACCATGAGGAGCCCGCCCAACCAGGCATCGTATTGTACTCCAATCGATGACCTTCCGCGGTTTTCCAATCCTTTGCCCTTGCCAGGGGCGGTTTGCCGTCAGGGGTCGGTTTGAACTCATCCACCTCAGGGAGTTCGAGCGGAAGTTCCTCGTCAGGGAGTGGATAGGGCGTTTCATTGCCCTCTTCGTCCTCAACATAATAGATCGGAAAAGGCTCTCCCCAATAGCGCTGGCGGCTGAAGATGGCATCGCGCAGCCGGTAATTGATCTCGCTCTGCCCTTTCCCTTCAGATTCCAGCCGATCGCAGACCGCACGGATCGCATCGGGTACCTTCATCCCATCGAGGAAATCCGAGTTCATCAAGATCCCTTCCGGATCATCGTTGGCCCCTTCATTCTCCCGATCGCTCCCTTCGATAACGGGGCGCACGGGCAATTCGAAGTGTTCCGCAAAGCGAAGGTCGCGCTCATCGCTCCCGGGAACGGCCATGACCGCCCCGCTGCCGTATGAAGCGAGCACGTAATCCCCGATGTAGATAGGCAACGCTTCCTCGGTAAAAGGATGCACGGCGTAAGCTCCGGTAAAGACGCCCCGCGGTGCTCCTCCCTCCATCTGACGTTCCCGTTCGCTTCTCCGACATGCTTCTTCCACACATGATTCCACTTCCTTCCGCTGCGTTCGGCTGGCCAATTCCACGGCCCACTCGTGCTCCGGCGCCAGGACCATGAAGGTGACGCCGAAGACCGTATCCGGTCGGGTAGTGAAGACTTCCAGTTCGCGCTCCGATCCCTGGACGGGAAATCGGATCCGGGCCCCTTCCGAACGACCGATCCAGTTGCGCTGTTGCTCCTTCAGCGCATCCGGCCATTCAACCCGGTCCAATCCTTCGAGGAGGCGTTCAGCATAAGCGGTTATCCGGAGGGACCACTGCTTCATCAGTTTCCGTTCCACCGGATGCCCCCCTCTTTCAGAAACCCCCTCCTGCACTTCTTCGTTCGCCAAAACGGTCCCGAGCGCAGGACACCAATTGACCCATTGATCCGAAAGGTAAGCGAGCCGGTAATGAAGCAGGACCTCATGTTGCCGGGTCTCGCTCATGGCCTTCCATTCCTCGGCCGTAAAAGGCTCGTGCGGATCGTGAACGGCTTCCACAACATCGCTGCCTCCCTCTTCGAAAGCTTTGATCAAGTCCTCGATCGGCGCTGCTCGATCCTTCTTCTTGTCGTACCAGGAAGCGAAGAACTGTTTGAAGATCCACTGCGTCCACTTGTAGTAATCGGGGTCTGAAGTCCTCACCTGTCGGGACCAATCGAAGGAAAAACCTATCTTATCAAGCTGCTCGCGATATTTCTGGACATTTTCCTCCGTGGTCTTCGCCGGATGCTGCCCCGTTTGGATGGCGTATTGTTCAGCCGGAAGGCCGAAGGAATCATAGCCCATCGGGTGAAGCACATTGTAACCTTCAGCCCTTTTGAAGCGGGCATAGATGTCGGAGGCGATGTAGCCGAGCGGATGCCCGACGTGAAGACCAGCTCCCGAAGGATAAGGGAACATGTCGAGCACGTAGAACTTTTCCCGTTCCGGATCTTCAACAACCCGGTAAGCGTTCTCCTCTTTCCAGCGCTCCCGCCACTTTTTTTCGATCGAAGGGAAATCGTAGCTCATGCCACCCAGCTTACGTAAGGGGTCCGAATTTAAGGAATTCCCCACAAGAAAGGGGAAAGGGAGCCCCCCTACGTTTTTTCATAACTTCGGCCGTTCCTGAAGGGTAGATCTTCGAATGGCCAGTTCCGTCGACAAGACCGCTAAACGCCGCGTCGCTTCTTCCTCGATCTCCACCGTAGTGAGCATGTCGCTCGTGCTCTTCATGCTGGGTTGTCTCTCCCTGATCCTGATCAACTCCCAAAAGCTTTCCACTTACGTCAAGGAGAACATCCGCTTCCAGGTCTACCTTAAGGAGAACACCCGGGAGGTCGACATCATCAAGCTCAAAAAGATCCTCGATGCAAAAGCGTTCACCCGAGCCACCCGTTATATCTCCAAAAAAGAGGCGGCCAAGACGCTCCGGAAGGACTTGGGGGAGGATTTCGTGGAATTTCTCGGATACAACCCGCTCCCTCCATCCATCGACCTGGACCTGAAAGCCCGCTATGCCCAACCCGACAGCATCGCCTGGATCGAGGATGAACTCCTTCAAAACCCGAACGTAAAGGAAGTGGCCTACCCCCCCGACCTGATCAGAGAGGTGAACCGGAACGTGGAGAAGATCACGGTCGTGATGCTCGGATTCAGCATCTTGCTGATGGTGGTGGCCATCGCTTTGATCAACAACACCATCCGCCTATCGATCTATTCGAAACGGTTCCTTATACGGAGCATGCAGCTCGTGGGGGCCACGCGGAGCTTTATCCAAAGACCCTTTATCATCAAAGGGCTCTTACAGGGGCTTTATGCTTCTTTCATAGCCATCCTTTTGATCGTCGGCGTGATCTACCTTGTACAGAAACAGTTCCCGGCCTTTTTCGAGATACAGGATGTTCGCAGTTTCGCCATGCTTTTCGGGATCGTTGTTGCCCTAGGTTTGTTGATATCCTGGATATCGACTTGGCTGGCCGTAAAGAAGTACCTTCGCCTCAAACCCGAGAAATTGTTCTGAGCTTTTAACTTTGGACCCATGGCCGATCGAGAGGAACAACGCAAAGAATTTCCATTCACGGGCCGGAACTACATGTTCCTGGCGATCGGTGTTGCGCTCGTATTCATTGGATTCCTTCTTATGATCGGCGGGGGTGACAACGATCCCTCCAAGTTCAATGGGGAAGAGCTTTTCAGCTTCCGGCGGATCACGCTCGCGCCCCTCGTCGTACTCCTCGGCTATGCCACCGTTATCGTTGCCATCCTCAAAAGACCTCCGGAAAGTGTGAGCGAAGAAGTGACCAAGGCCGAAGAGGAGGATAACGGAAAAGCTTGATCGAAGCCCTTCCTTTTCCTTTATAGCTTTTTTTCACATGGGATATCTCGAAGCGCTCCTTCTCGGTATCATTCAGGGGCTTACCGAATTCCTTCCGGTCAGCAGCAGCGGCCACTTGGAGCTTGGGGAGAGCCTTCTCGGCATCGAATCCAAGGATCCCCTCCTCTTCGCCACCATCGTTCACGGGGCCACGGCTTTGAGCACCATATTCGTATTCCGGCAAAGGATCGCGTCCCTATTCCGGAACACTTGGCACGGAGGACCTCACGGGGAGCGTCGTTACGCCCTTAAGCTCCTCATATCCATGCTACCGATCGGGTTGCTAGGGGTCTTTTTCAAAGAAGAGGTCGAAGCCTTCTTCACCGGCCGTCCCGTTTTGATCGGAAGCATGCTTCTGATCACCGGCCTCTTGCTCTTTCTTAGCAACAGGGCCAGCTACGGAAAGAAAGAAGTGAGCTATGCCAGTGCCCTCTTGATCGGATTTGCCCAAGCATTTGCCGTCATGCCCGGGATCTCGCGCTCCGGGGCGACCATATCCACAGCCCTTCTGCTCAATGTCGGACGGGAGCGGGCCGCAGAATTCTCCTTTCTGATGGTCCTCCCTCCCATCATAGGGGTCATGCTCCTGGACATCCTGGAGTTCTTGGAGCAGGGAGGATCGAACATTGCCATCCTGCCACTCGTTATAGGATTTGCAGCAGCGTTCATTTCAGGCGTCCTGGCCTGCAAGTGGATGCTCCGGATCGTGGCGAGGGCCCGTTTGAACGCTTTCGCCTTGTACTGCACGATCATCGGGA
Source organism: uncultured Weeksellaceae bacterium (assembly GCA_964537825.1). Taxonomy (GTDB): domain Bacteria; phylum Bacteroidota; class Bacteroidia; order Flavobacteriales_D; family CAYVSK01; genus CAZIDL01. Next base: position 15,241 of record CAZIDL010000001.1, on the reverse strand, counting down.
TCTTAGCGATCACATTGGGAGCGACGATGAGCTGATGGAACAAAGGTTCGACCCGATCAAGAACGGAAGCTATTTTCTGGTCGATAAGCCCAAGGGTTGGACCTCCTTCGATGTCGTGGCCGAACTGCGGCATTTGCTCAAAAAGGCTTATGGGGTGAAAAAACTGAAGGTCGGCCATGCGGGCACCCTGGATCCCATGGCAACGGGTTTATTGATCCTGTGCAGCGGCCCTATGACGAAGCGGATCCACGAATTCCAGGAAGCGGAAAAGGAATACGAAGGCACCCTTCACTTCGGATACCGGACGGCCTCCCACGATGCAGAGACCGAGATCGTCTCAGAACATTCTACCGAAGGGCTGGATCGGGATAAGATCGAGCAAATCTTGGAGAAGTTCAAAGGTTCCATCGAACAGACCCCTCCGGCTCATTCGGCGGTCCGGATCAACGGGAAGCGAGCCTACGAAGAGGCCCGGAAAGGCAACGACCCCAAATTGGCAGCAAGGAAGGTCGAAGTTCACCAGCTCCGGATCGAGAAGCTGGAAATACCGGAATCGACCCTTCGGATCCGTTGCAGCAAAGGGACCTACATTCGCTCCCTGGCAAGGGACATCGGAGATGAAACCAAGTGCGGGGCCTACTTGAGCTCCCTTCGCCGAACAGCGATCGGGAAATATCGTGTGGAAGATGCCCACACGATCGACGAGCTTCGCAAGACCTTTCGAGCATTCCCGGACCCAGCTAAGGATCCGGGAAGCGGGAAATAAGGTGGAACAGATCCTTTAAATTCGTGCTCACTTATGGCGAAAACGGCGACAGACCCCATCCGAAACGTCCAAGGCCCGATGAAGCTTTCTCAATTCGATTTCAACCTCCCTCAGGAGCTCATTGCCCAATACCCCCCTAAAAACCGCGATGAGTCCCGGCTGATGGTGGTGGATCGGAAGAATGAGACCATCGAGCACAAGAACTTCAAGGACGTGCTTGATTATTTCGACGAAGGGGACAGCATGATCCTCAATAACACGAAGGTCTTTCCGGCCCGTCTATACGGGAATAAGGAAAAAACCGGGGCTCGCATCGAGGTCTTTCTCCTTCGCGAGCTCAACAAGGAAAGCCTCTTATGGGATGTGCTCGTCGATCCCGCTCGGAAGATCCGGATCGGTAATAAGCTCTACTTCGGGGAGAACGACGAACTCGTTGCGGAAGTGATCGATAACACCACTTCCAGAGGACGCACGCTTCGCTTCCTTCATGAAGGGTCTTATGAGGATTTCAAAGACAAGATCCTCAAACTTGGTCAGACCCCGCTTCCAAAGTACATTAAGCGCGAAGTGGAAAAGAAGGATGCCGAACGGTATCAGACCATCTATGCCAAAAAGGAAGGGGCCGTCGCTGCTCCGACCGCCGGCCTTCACTTCAGCCGTGAGCTGATGAAACGCCTCGAGATCGCTGGAGTAAGCTTTCCAGAGGTTACGCTCCACATTGGCCTGGGAACCTTCCGTCCTGTGGAGGTGGAGGATCTCACGAAACACAAGATGGACTCGGAAAAGATCGAGATCCCCGAAAGTGCGGCTGAGACCGTGAACACCTCCAAGAAAAACCAAAATCGTGTTTGCGCTGTAGGCACAACGGTTATGCGTGCGGTCGAAACCTCCGTATCGACCGAAGGGGAGCTCAAGCCCTATTCCGGCTGGACGAACAAGTTCATCTTTCCACCTTACGAGTTCAGCATCGCTGATTCGATGATCACGAACTTCCATCTTCCCAAGTCCACCCTTCTTATGATGGTGGCGGCTTTCGGAGGCTATGACCTCATCATGGAAGCTTATCAGGAAGCGATCAAGAACGAATATCGCTTCTTTTCTTACGGGGATGCCATGCTGATCATTTAATGAGGTGGAACGCTACGCCCTCATAGTCGCAGGCGGAAAGGGCGAACGATTCGGTGGTACGCTTCCCAAGCAATTCCAGGAGCTGGTCGGGGTTCCCGTTCTGATACGGACCCTGAAAGCCTTTCAGGAGGCCCTTCGGTGGAAGCGGATCCTTTTGGTATTGCACCCCGAAAATTTCAGGGACTGGGAGCGGACCCTTCGAGCCCATCCGATGCAAGACCCGCCGGAGCTCGTAAAGGGGGGAGAAGAACGATTTCATTCCGTGAAGAACGGATTGGATGCATTGCCTGACCGTGCGAACGCAGTCGTGGCCGTGCACGATGCTGTCCGCCCACTGGTCGCTCCAGAGCTCATAGAGCGAGTAATGAAAGAAGCCGCATCCCAGGGGAACGCAGTACCGAGCACCCCCCTCCGTGAGAGCATCAGGCGCGTAGCACCCGATGGAACGAGCCGAGCCGTTGACCGGTCCGGGTTCAGGGCGGTCCAAACCCCTCAATGCTTCGAGCTGAGCAAATTGAAGAGAGCGATGGAAGCTCCTTACGCGAGGAAATTCACCGATGAAGCTACCGTCATGGAAAGCTATGGTGAAGCGATCCATTTGGTGGAAGGGGACGGCGGGAACATCAAGATCACGGAACGGTTGGATATGGAGATCGGGGCGGCCCTCCTTCAGGAACGATGACCGTTTGGGATCCGCTACCTTTGATAGGATGGCCGAAAAGAAAGAGATCCGGGAACTGAGTAAGGAAGACCTCCGGCACTTCCTCGAAGAAGCCGGGGAAAAGGCTTTTCGTGCGAAGCAACTCGAGGAATGGCTTTGGCAGAAACAGACCGCCTCCTTTGGCGAGATGACCAACCTTTCCCTTTCTCTCCGCGAAAAGCTGGAGGCTGAATTCCGGCTCGAAAAGCTACAGGCGTCTGACGTACAAGCTAGCGAGGACGGAACCATCAAGAACGCGTTCGAGCTATATGACGGGCATGTGGTAGAAGGCGTGCTGATCCCACAGGAAGAACGGATGACGGCTTGTGTGAGCTCGCAAGTGGGGTGTGCGCTCGCTTGCGAGTTCTGTGCGACAGCAGCGCTCAAGAAGGAGCGGAACCTCAAGGCCCATGAGATCTTTGATCAGGTGGTGGAACTCGATCGACAGGCCCGGGCGAATTATGGAAGGGGCCTTACGAACATCGTTTACATGGGGATGGGGGAGCCACTCCTCAATCAAAGGGAAGTGCTCGCCTCGATCGACCGCATCTGCGACGATAATGGGCTGGGCATGTCCCCTCGTCGGATCACCGTCTCCACGGTGGGGATCGCCAAGATGATCGAAAAACTGGCCGAGCAAGAGGTCCGGTTCGAATTGGCCCTTTCCCTCCATGCCGCCCGCGATGAGAAGCGCTCACAGATCATGGGGATCAACCGTAGCAACGATCTGGCATCTCTTAAACGCGCACTCAAGCATTTCAATGAACGGACCGGCAAACGGATCACTTTGGAGTTCATCGTCTTCAAGGACCTCAACGATGAACCGGAGGACGCTGAAGATCTGATCGCTTTCTGTGAGGAAGTGCCGAGCAAGGTGAACATCATCGAATACAACCCGATCGATGGAGGATATCTGGAACAGGCCTCGCGAAAGAAGTTCGAACGCTTCGTTCGGATCCTCGAAGATCGTGGGATCATCGTGAACGTTCGACGAAGCCGGGGCAAGGACATCGACGCTGCTTGCGGGCAGCTTGCGAACAAGAACCAAGCTAAAAAGGCCAGTGCTTGAACCGGGAAAGCACCTAATAGCAAGTTCCGTATTTTTGTGAGCCCTTCTCCATGCAGTCCGTTCAGGAAATAAAAGCCCCCGTTCAGGAGGAGCTCAACACATTCGAGGCCCACTTCCGGGAGTCGATGAAGAGCGAAGTGCCGCTCCTCAATAAGATCACCCATTACATCGTCAAGCGAAAGGGGAAGCAGATGCGGCCCATGTTCGTTTTCCTTTCCGGAAAGGTCTTCGGGGAAGTCAAGGACGGCGCCTATACGGCTGCCTCGCTCATCGAACTGTTGCATACGGCCACGCTCGTACACGATGACGTGGTGGACGATGCCAATGAACGCAGGGGCTACTTTTCGCTTAACGCACTTTGGAAGAACAAGATCGCCGTACTCGTAGGTGATTATCTGCTTTCCCGGGGATTGCTCACCTCGGTGGAGAACGATCAGCCAGAGCTTCTACGGATCGTTTCTCGTGCGGTGGAGCGCATGAGCGAAGGAGAGCTCTTACAAATGGAAAAAGCGCGGCTCCTGAACCTTAACGAAGAGACTTATTACCAGGTGATCGGACACAAGACCGCTTCCCTGATCTCCGCTTGCTGCGAGGCCGGTGCTTATTCGACCGGGGCTTCCGAAGAGGAACGCGAAAAGATGCGATCCTTCGGCGAATCCGTAGGCATGGCCTTTCAGATCAAGGACGACCTCTTCGATTACGGGGACGGGATGGATACGGGGAAAGCTACCGGCGTGGACATCCAGGAGCGCAAACTGACCCTTCCCTTGATCCACACATTGGCCCATTCGGATAAGAAGACCAAGCGGCGGCTCAGCAAGGTGATCAAGAAACGGAACAAGGACCGCAAGATGGTGGAGGAAGTGATCGATACCGTCCGATCGAACGGCGGACTGGATTACGCCCGGGAACAAATGGAGCGCTTTAAACAAAAAGCCCTTGAGGAACTGTATTCTTTACCCGATAACGAAGCGCGTCGGGCTCTCGAAGGCCTGGTCATTTATACCACCGAACGCAGTAAGTAGCGGTAGGAATGTTACGCTTCAGGTCCCTCCTTCCGGTCTTGGCCCTTCTGACCCTCGGATGCGCCAACCCTGAGAAAGGGGATGGAACGAGCAGCCCCAAGAAGCATGATCAGCGGGCGGGTAATGACTCGATCCTGGAGAAGACCTCCGAAAAGCAAGAAGTCGTTCATTATCCCAACGGTAACAAAAAGCTGACAGGCCAATACCGCAATGGAGAACGCCACGGCGTGTGGACTTCCTGGTACAAGGACGGCTCCATAAAAAGCGAGCTCCGCTTCAGGAACGGAAAACGCCACGGTTTTTACAAGACCTGGTACAGGAACGGCAAGATCCGCTACGAGGGACAATATCATCACGGCGAGCGGACCGGTACCTGGAAATACTACGAGAAGAACGGGGACCTCATCCGGACCGAACAGTTCGATCACACGGAAGAGAAGTAACCCATTCCCTTCGGCCCCCTTCAGCCTTTCTCTTTTACCTTCGTAAGGACCGCTTATGATCCCGAAGGAGACCATCGCAGAGATCATGGAGACCGCCCGTATCGAGGAGGTCGTGGAGGATTTCGTCCCCTTGAAGAAGGCCGGATCGGATTATAAAGCACTTAGCCCCTTCACCAATGAGCGCACTCCTTCGTTCATGGTCTCTCCGTCCAAGCAGATCTTCAAAGACTTCAGTTCAGGGAAAGGGGGAAGTGTGGTCACTTTCCTGATGGAGCACGAACAGCTCAGCTATCCGGAAGCACTGCGCTTTCTGGCCAAACGCTACAACATCAGCATTCCCGAGGAGAACGATGAAGCACAGCAGCAGGAACAGCAGGAAAAAGAAGCGCTTTTCATCGTGACCGAGTTCGCTGAGCGTTATTTCCGCGAACAACTACGAGAAACGGACGAAGGGCGCTCGGTAGGCCTTCAGTACTTCCGAGAGCGGGGTTTTGACGACGACACCATCGAGGCGTTCGGGCTCGGCTACGCCCCGAAAAGCTGGGATCAGTTCACCCGGACCGCCCTGGATAAAGGCTACAAGCTGGATTTTCTTCAAAAGACCGGCCTGACCAAGGTGAACGAGGAAAAAGAGAAACGTTTCGACTTCTTCCGGGAACGCGTCATGTTCCCGATACAGGATATAACAGGCCGCACCGTGGGCTTTGGGGGTCGCCTTCTCCGGGAAGACCAAAAAGCTCCCAAATACCTCAATTCGCCCGAAAGTCCGATCTACAACAAGAGCAAGGTCCTATACGGGCTCTTCCAGGCCAAGAAGGTCATCGCCCACGAGGACCGCTGCTATCTGGTGGAAGGCTACACGGACGTGATCGCTCTCCATCAGGCGGGCGTCAAGAACGTGGCCGCCACTTCCGGAACTTCCCTCACCAAGGAACAAGTGAGGCTCATCAAACGCTTCACGAAGAACGTCACCCTCCTCTTCGATGGGGATGAGGCCGGACAAAAGGCCACGGAACGGGGTTTGGACCTCTTCCTGGAGGAAGGCCTTAACGTAAAGGTTCTTCTTCTGCCTGAAGGAGAGGACCCGGATTCTTTTAGCAAAGAACGCGATCCGGAAACCCTGAAGCATTATTTCGACGAGAAAGCCCAGGACCTGATCCGCTACAAAGCGGCTCTCTCTGCCGAACAAGCAAAGAACGACCCGGTCAAAAAAGCCGAACTGGTCAAAGGCGTCACGGATTCCATCTCGCTCATCCCGGACCACATCCTTCGTTCCTTTTACATCCGCGAATGCAGCCAGACCCTCGACGTCGACGAGCAGGCCCTCGTCATGGAGGTCAACAAGGCCCGCAGACAACGCTTAAAAAGCCACCGGGAGCGGGAAGAAGAGGAAAACGCGATCAGCGAGGACCAGGAGACGGTCCATAAAGCTCAGCCTCAAGCGCATGCCCCCGTCGGCCCGATCCCGCAAGAGCAAGAGCTCATGCGGCTCATGATCGAACACAGCGAAAGGACCCTTGAGGTGACCGTGCGCTACGAAGAGCAGGAAGAGGAGCAGACCGAAGAGATCCCTTTGCCGACCTATATCCTCAACGAGCTCGATGCTGACAGCATCGAAATGAAAGAGCCGCGGCATCAGCAGATGCTCGAGCTTTTCAGGGAACTGGAAGGGGAAACGGTACCAACGTCCCGCGTGCTTGAACTGCTTTTGGAGAAAGACCCATCCCTTCAGGAGTACGCGGTCCACATCACTACCAGCAAGGAACGTATCAGCCCAAAATGGCGGGATAAGCGGGTTTATCCTCCGGGTAAGGACGAGCGGCTCCTGAAGATCGTCGACAACGGGATCATCGCTCTAAAAGAAAAACGGATCGAATCGATGCTCGAAGCGCTCCAGGAACGCTTCACCAAGGTCGAGGACCCAGAAGAGGAGGAGCGTTTGCTTTGGGAACAGAGCCGTTTGATCGAAGCCAAAAAGGAATTCAACCAAGCATTGAACCGGGTGATCATCAAGTGAGTTGAGCAAGCAAAAGAAAAGGACTTACACACGGGATGGCCGAGCTCCTCTTCCCGTGAACGAACGGACGGCCTACACGATGAGCCGGATACGCGGGAAGAACACGAAGCCGGAGGTCCGCTTTCGAAAGGCGTTGTGGCATGCGGGGATGAAGGGATACAGGCTTCACTATAAAAAAGCGCCAGGGAAACCGGACATCGCATTTCCAGGAAGGAAGCTGGCGATCTTCGTCCACGGTTGTTATTGGCACCGTTGCCCCTACTGCAAGCCTTCAACGCCAAAGAGCCATTCCGAATTCTGGGAAGAAAAGTTCAGGAAGAACGTAGAACGGGACGAAAGGAAGCGAAAAGCCCTGGAAGCGGAGGGATGGACCGTCCTAACCATCTGGGAATGTCAGATCAAGAAGCGGATGGAAGAGATGGTGGAAGAAGTCCGGAGGAGCTATCAAGCGCTATCATGAAAGCAAGAAAAACAGCACCCTAAAGGCCTGAACCCTCTAACCTTTCTTCTTTGCTACGAAGGATATCGCTTTCCGCACTCGCCGTTCTCCTTTTGGGGGTGGTCCTTTTAGGGGAACGTACCCATCATCCACCGGATCGCGTCCTCACTTGGGATGTCTTCGGTTATTACCTCTACCTACCAGCAAGCTTCATCTACGAAGACCTCGAAATGGAAAAGGAAGAGGTCTACCAAGGGCTGATCGAAAAATACCGTACCACAGAGACTTTCTATCAGGTCACCACCAATGACGCGGGTGATAAGGTCATGCGATATCCGATGGGGTGGGCTTTGATCTATTCCCCATTCTTCTTCCTGGCCCACGGGATCGCCCTTCTCAGTTCCTATCCTGCGGATGGCCTTTCCCCTCCTTACCAATACTGCATCGGCTACGGAGGTTTGGTCTATGCACTACTCGGCCTTTACTTCTTCAGACGCTTTCTCAAGCATTTCTTTTCGGACCGCCTCGTAGCCGCGCTCATCTTATTGGTCGGGCTTGGCACCAATTACCTCCACTTAACGACCTCAGGCAGTGCGATGCCGCACAACCACATCTTCACCCTTTTTGCCATCTTCTGCTGGGCTACTCATGAATGGCACCGAGCACCAAAGAAGAGCCTTGCCTTTGCTATCGGCTTGCTCGGCGGAATGATGGTCATTTCAAGGCCTTCGACCCTTTTGGTCTTCCTGGTGCCTCTTTTCTGGGGTGTTACCGGGATCCGCTCGATGGAGAGGAAATTGAAGGAGGTCCTGAGCAAGAAGGGAGCACACCTTGCATTATTAATATTCGGGACCTTTTTGCCAGGCTTTGCTCAAATGCTCTACTGGAAAGTTTATGCAGGCGCCTGGATCTTCTACAGCTATCAAGATCCCAGCGTAGGCTTCGACTTTCTAGCTCCTTACACCCTCCAATTCCTCTTCAGCTTCCGGAAAGGATGGCTGATCTACACCCCGCTCGCTATCCTCTTTTTGGTCGGCTTTTTCTACTGGAAGGAGAAAGGGGAACGAAAAGGGGTCCTGGGAGCCATCCTCATCTATTTCCTGGTCCATCTTTACCTCGTATCCTCTTGGTCTTGTTGGTGGTATGCGGGTGGGGACTACAGTCAACGTGCGATGCTGGAGACCTACGTGCTGCTCGCTTTACCGTTCGGAGCGCTCCTGGAACGCTGGTCCCGAGCCCATCGACCTGTTAAATGGGCAGGTTCAGCACTTCTTCTTCTATTGGTCTCGATCAACCTTTTCCACACCTGGCAATTCCATCAAGGCATCATCCATCCAACACGGATGACCTTTTCCTATTACCTCAAGATAGCCGGTCAGACCGAGACCAAAGAGGAATGGAAAGACCTCCTCCTTGTGAAAAGGCCTTTCAAGACGGACGAGACCATGCCAGCAGCTTATCGGGAAGAAAAAGAACTCCTTGCGGAACAAAGGTTCCGGGATCATCGAGCTCCAGAAAACGAAGAACTGCCCGAGGAGTGGCAAGGAAATGGAAAATTCCCAATGGGGCCGGAGCAGATCTACTCACCCGCTATAAAGATGCCTTTCAAGGATATCACGGACGAACGATTCGCCTGGCTCAGCATCCATGCTCGATTCCGCCTTTTAGAAGCTCCGAAAGGGAGGGTACACTTGGTGACGACCTTCAAATACCAGGGGAAGAATTACAAGTATCGAACAGAGACCCTCAAGAAGGGCAGTAAAGGAAGCGTCCATCATTTAAGGATGGATTACATGACTCCCCGTGTAAGGACCCCTTCGGACCTATTAAGGGTTTACGTGTGGGACGAAGGAAAGGTGAAGCTTCTTCTGGACCGGGTATGGATCCAGAAGCACTACAAAGAAGGGAAAGGAAAGGCTCAGTGACCTTCGGATGGGGCGACGGCCTTTTCCTTATGGGAGGAGGATTCGGTCAGAACCTCGGATGCTTCCCCGAACTTAATGTCCTTGACGCGAAGTTGAATGCTGCGCTGACCTCTATACGCATTCATTTCGAGGTGATAGAGAACATGGAAGGGCTCTCCTTCGAGTATGCGGGGGTAAAGGGAACCGAGACCAAAGGCGATGGCCGGGAATCGACTGGCCGGATCCCCGTCCTGATAGAGTTGAAGCTTAAGGTGGGCTTTATTCTTCCCTACACCCTTTACAGATTCAGCGAACACCCCACGGGTAAGGAAGAGCGGTTTCATGTTCCCAGGCCCGAAGGGGCCAAAGCGTTGGAGGGTTCGAAAAAAGCGGGGATGGATGCGTTTGAACGGAAGTTCGATATCCGCTATGAACTCCGGGATGAGCGCTTCGGGTATGATACGCCTTGCGACTTCCTGCTCGAAAGCATCTCTAAAAGCAGGAAGGTCCTTTTCGTGAAGGGTCAACCCTGCAGCATATCGATGCCCTCCGAAACGTAGAAGATGCTGGGAGCAAGCCTGGAGGGCTTCGTGAATATCGAACCCTTTCACCGATCGGGCGGAGCCGGTCACCTCATCACCTGAACCGCTCAGGACGATCGTTGGACGGTGGTAATGCTCGAGCAATCGCGAGGCTACGATACCGATCACTCCTTTGTGCCAATCCGGGTCGTGTACCACGGTCGTAAAAGCAGTCCCCTCCTCGGGTAACTCTTTTATCCGGCGGAGGGCTTCGCGCGTGATGCGCTGGTCCATTTCCCTTCTTTCCTGGTTCTGTCCGTCCAAAAGCCCTCCCCCCTCTACGGTGTTCCCTTCCTCAGCGCTCAGGAGCTCCACCGCACGAAGACCATGGGCCATTCGTCCAGCGGCATTGATGCGGGGTCCGATGGTGAAAACGAGATCGGTCACATCCACGGGACGCCCATCCAGTCCTGCGCGATCCTTTAACTCGCGAATGCCAGGTCTTGGGTCTGTTTCGATACGGCGAAGTCCGAAGTGGGATAAGACCCTGTTCTCGTCGGTGACCGGAACGATATCGGCCGCGATGCTGATGGCCAACAGGTCAAAATACTCGTAAAGTTTTTCATTTCCCAACTCATGCTGAGAACAGAAAGCCTCCAAGAGCTTATAAGCCACTCCGCAGCCGCTCAACCCTTTAAAAGAATAGGCGTCATCCGAGCGCTGCGGATCAAGGATAGCCCCGGCAGGTGGCAATTCTTCATCAGGCCGATGGTGGTCGCACACGATGAAGTCGATCCCCATATCGCGAGCACGTCCGATGGCTTCGTGTCCCTTGATCCCACAATCAAGAGCGATGACGAGGCCGACCTCTTCCTGACGAGCCCGCTCTACCGCTTGCAGCGAAATACCGTACCCTTCTTCATAGCGATCGGGGATATGGAGCAATGGGCTCTTACCCAGCCATCGAAGGAAGTCCGCGACCATAGCTACCGCGGTGGTCCCATCTACATCGTAATCGCCGAGCACCATGATGCGCTCCTTGCCAAAGACCGTTTCGGTCAGACGCTCCACAGCTTTATCCATGTCCTTCATGGAAAAGGGATCATGCAACTGGTCAAGCGAAGGGAGGAAAAAGGGACGGACCCTATGCTCATCGATCCCTCGTTGGAGAAGCAGTCGGGCCAAAGGAGCGCTAAGGGCCTTGCCGTCCTTTTTCAAATGCGATCGCAATCGCTCCACCTCATCCTCATCTGGTTGGGGAGCGAGCACCCATCTTTTTGCTGCAGGCTCGGTTGACATAGAAGTGGAGCTCTCTTCCCAAATCTAGCCCCACTCCATCGCCGATGGTAGGACGCGGTGGAAAATTCAGAGCGATCGTTAAGAGATCAGCCCTTTGGCTTCAAAGGGCGGACTTCCAACTCGTTCAAAAGATAATTCGAATGGGTATCGATCGCGTCGATGATGGAATCCGCGATATCATCCGGACGCATCATATGGGAATGTGGTTCTCCCCCCTCGATGTTATCGAAGAAGCCGGTGTTCGTAGAACCCGGAAGAACGCAGGTCACTTTGATACCATCGTGGCGGAGCTCCTTAAAGAGCGAAGCGGAGATCCCAACAACAGCGTGCTTGGTCGCACAATATCCGGCCATCCGCTCGATGCCGTTCTTTCCTGCAAGGGAGGCCACATTGATGATATGCCCCTGACCCTTTTCTTTCATTCCCGGCACGAGCCGACGGGTGCAGTAAAAGAGACCGTGGACGTTCGTATCGAACATCTGATGCCAATCCTCTGAACGCATCTCTTCGATCGCCGAATCTTTACCCAGGCCGGCATTGTTAACGAGGAGGTCCGGCTTGCCGAAGGCCTTTTCCGTGACCTCAGCTGCACGATCAACAGCTTCCTCCTTCCGGACGTCGGTCTCCACAAAATGAAAGTTGGGATCATCGATATCGGGTTCACTCCTTCCCCATCCGGCAACTTTGCACCCTTGTTCCAACATTTGCTCTACGCTAGCTTTCCCGATTCCTCTACTGACACCGGTAACGACAGCTACGGATCCTTTGATGCTCATAATTGGCGCTTTTGAAATCGAATTTACGAAGCTCTTTTATGCGGACCGGCTTCCCTACCTTTGAATAAGATGGCTTCCCTCCAGCTAAAAGAAAGCTGCCTCTACGCCAAAGACCTCGACGGAATGCGCAGCTTTTACGAGGGCGTGCTCGGCCTACCGGTCATCGCTCATATACCGGAAGAGCTCGTTTTTTTCCGGGCGGGGAATAACGTCCTGCTCTGTTTTGATCCGGACCGATCGGGCCAGAAGGAAGAACCACCACCTCATTCCGGAAGAGGGCAGCTCCATCTTGCTTTTGAAGCAGATGACGATACGGACTATGAAAACTGGAAGACCGAAATGGCTAAGCAAGGGGTCCGTATTGAACAGGTTCAATCCTGGAAGAAAGGAGAAAAGGAATCCTTTTACTTCCGTGATCCTGCAGGGAACCTGATCGAGATCCTTCAAAAAGGGATCTGGGATCCGGATTGAACCGGATCGAGAACAAGGCCCGTCTTTTCTAAAACATCATCCATCTTTTTTAATGCCCCTTCCGTCCTCTCAGAATCCCTTTTCGGCTAATCGGATCGATCGTTGAGCAACTTGCGTTCTTTGATCACGTATTGTGGATATAACAGATGATCTGAACCGCATAAATGAAGGAATTTCGATATTTTCGCTGAATTTACACGGTCTTTTAACTCGTAAATCGATCTGACCGGGAGATGACCAGCATCTATGGAAGAGGATCTTTGCATCAGGACCGATCTGGATGATCAGGTGCTTCGGGTTTGGTACCAACCCAAGAGCCAACGCTCGCTTTATGACATTTGCGATATCGATGGCTCGGTCATCAAGACCGGCGAGTTAGCAACGGATGGCGCCCGGATCGATATTTCCGACCTTCAAAAGGACCAATACCTCTTTCTGATACTGGACGGAGATAATGTGGTGAAAAGGAAGTTGAATTTGGATGAGAGGTGATAAAGCCCTCTATTGGGCCATCGAACTTTCGATGGCCTCAACCTCGATCGGAATGTCCCCCATTAGATCGTCCACCCCATCGTGGGTGACCACCACATCGTTCTCCAAGCGAACTCCTATCTCCTCTTCCCGGATATAGATGCCGGGTTCGACGGTGAAGACCATTCCTTCCTTAATAGGCATGGTCGGAGATCCCACATCGTGCACATCCAACCCGATGTGATGAGAAGTCCCATGCGGAAAGAACTTCTTATAAAGCGGGGCTTCGGGATCCTGCTGCTCAACATCCTGGCGGTCCAGCAAACCAAGCCCGATCAATTCCTCTTCCATGAGCTTCCCGACCTCCCGATGATAATCATCCAAATAGGTGCCCGGCCGTAACAATTTCATCGCTTCCCGCTGAACCCTTAATACAGCATTGTAAACGTTCTTCTGCCGCTCGGTGAAACGGCCGCTCACCGGTATGCAGCGGGTCATATCAGATGCGTAGTTCCCGTATTCCGCTCCGAAATCCATCAAGATCAGTTCTCCATCGTTGCAGGTATCGTGATTCTCCGTATAATGGAGCACGCAGGCGTTACCCCCGGATGCAACGATCGGCTCGTAGGGAAAGCCTTTAGAGCCTTGGCGAGTGAATTCCCTGATCATTTCCGCCTCCAACTCATATTCCTTGATGCCGGGTTTTGCAGCCTCAAGAACCCTTTTAAAGCCTTCATGGGTAATATGGCAAGCTTCCCGTATCCGCTCCTGCTCCTCCTTTTCTTTTACGCTCCTCAGATCGTGCATGATCGGTGCACTCCGTTCATAGTTATGTAGCGGATAATGCTCCATCATCCACTTCCGGTAACGATCGTCCCGGGTTTCGACGAGCTTTTCGGCCCGCAAGTGTTCGTTGGAATTCAAATACACCGTCCGTACTTGCGGCATGAGCATATCGAGAACCTTTTCGAACGCATCGTTCCAATGGACGGTCCTGACCCCGGAGAGCTCGGTAGCTTGCTCTTTGGTGAGCTTATCGCCCTCCCAGATCCTTATTTCTTCATTGGTCTCCTTCACAAAAAGGATCTCACGGTGTTTTTCGTGGAAAGCGTCGGGAAAGAGGATCAGGATGCTCTCTTCCTGATCGATGCCGGAGAGATAGAGAAGGTCGTTGTTCTGCCGGAACGGCATGGTACCGTCGGCATTCGTAGGCATGTGATCGTTGGAATGGAAGATGGCCATGGCCTTCGCGGGAAGGCGCTCACAGAATTTCTTCCGGTTGCGGATGTAAAGATCCGCGGGCAAAGGCTCGTAGCGCATAAATAAGGAAAGGGGCTAATTAGACAGTGTTGGGCTTTTCCCCCTTCACTTTTCGGATCAGCATGGAAATGGGATCGTAATAGCGGTCCACCACACGCTCCTTGAGCGGGATGATCCCATTATCCGTTATATTGATATCCTCCGGACACACATCCGTACAGCACTTGGTGATGTTGCAGAATCCCGAACCGAACTCATCCTTGATCTCGGGGATGCGATCCTCCTGGTCGAGCGGATGCATCTCGAGGCTGGCCAAGCGGATCATGAAACGCGGACCCACGAACTTGTCCTTTTGATCGTGGTCCCGGAGTACGTGGCAAACGTCCTGGCAGAGGAAGCATTCGATGCACTTTCGGAATTCCTGGATCCGTTCCACGTCCTCCTGCATCATGATGTAATCCCCGTTCTCATCCTTTTGGGACTTATCCGGCGTGAACGGAGCGATCCGCTTGTTCTGCTCGTAATTCCAGGAAACGTCCGGCACGAGGTCCTTGATGATCGGAAAGGTCTTGACCGGGGTGACCGTGATCTCCTCCTCCGGATCATACTCGTTCATCCGGGTCATGCAGGCAAGCTTCGGTTTTCCATTCACCTCCATGCTACAGGAACCGCATTTACCGGCCTTGCAATTCCAGCGGACGGCAAGGTCGTTCGCCTGCTCCGCTTGGATCTTGTGGATCACGTCAAGGACGACCATCCCCTCTTCAACCTCGGTCTTGAAGGTCTGGAATTCCCCTTGCTCGTTATCCCCGCGGTAGATCTTGAATGTCCGTTCGGCCATAGCCTTCGGGATTTTGGGTTCAGGTTTTCGCTTTCCGTCCTTCAGCGACCTCTTTTTCCAGGTCTTCAAGCTCGGAATGAGCGATCCGTTTCAATTCTTCTTCGGGTTCTT